>CAVDMZ010000036.1:0-11470 GCA_963610115.1 Duodenibacillus sp. | reverse complement strand
CTGCGGGCCGCTACCCCCTCGGCCGTGACGAAATGAATCCTCCGCAGGCCCGTGGGGCCTTTTGGTCCTTTTCTGCCCTGGAGAAAAGGACATAACACGCGGCGGCCCCTTTGCCTATTTTTCTGCCCTTTCTTTTCCTGCTTATAAGAAAAGAAAAACCCGGCGCGGGGCCGGGTTCTCTAAGTCAAAAAACAGCTTAGTAATTCTCAGCGCGGACCTGAAAGTACGCTTTGGGGTGGGCGCACACAGGGCAGACTTCCGGAGCGGTTTCGCCGATGTGGATATGTCCGCAGTTGGAGCATTCCCATACCACAATGCCGGCCTTTTTAAACACTTCTTGGCTTTCCACATTTTTGAGCAATTTGCGGTAGCGTTCCTCGTGGGTTTTTTCAATTTTGCCCACCGCCTCAAACAAGTAAGCCAATTTGTCAAAGCCCTCTTCCTTGGCGGTTTTGGCAAACTGGGCGTACATATCGGTCCATTCATAGTTTTCGCCTTGGGCCGCGTCTAACAAATTGGCCGCCGTCTCCGCAATTTCTCCGTCATGCAAAAATTTGAACCACAATTTGGCATGTTCCTTCTCGTTATTGGCGGTTTCTTCAAAGATTTTGGCAATTTGCACAAACCCTTCCTTTTTGGCCTTAGAGGCGTAATAGGTGTATTTGTTGCGCGCCTGCGATTCTCCGGCAAAAGCGGTTTGCAGGTTTTTTTCGGTTTTAGATCCTTTTAATTGCATGGTGTTCTCCTCATTTCTACACACAGGGGGATTCCCCGCGGCGGTGTGTTATTTTTTAATATCTTGCGCTGCGGCCTTGGGGTGGCAGCGGTTGCAAATTCCACGGAATTGCAAATTGATGTTCATTACTTTGCCGAAATCGGCAATGTTGCCCGGCAAAGCGGGGCGGGGGGCTCCCGGCCGGGGAAAAATATCGTACACTTCCCCACATTCCATACATACAAAATGATCGTGCGGGGTCAAATCTGCGTCAAAGCGCGCGCGGCTGCTGGCCCCGACGCGAAACACCACGCCGGCGTCCTCCATAGAGGCCACGGTACGGTAAACCGTATCTAAAGAGATATTGGGCAGTTTTTTGCGCACGGCTTGAAAGATGGCCTCCACGCTGGGGTGCTCTTTGGACTGGGCCAGCATACGGAACACCTCCAAACGCTGCGCCGTCACGCGCAGCTGCCGCCGGCGGCACAATTTCTTAAATTGCTCCACCCGTTGTTGCAGTTGTACTTGGGCCGACACTTGAGTCAAAGCATTCATTTCTCGTTCCCGTTTTTTTGTTTTTAAGAATAATTCTTATGATTAAGTATATCATTTCCTTTTTGCCTAATGCAAGTTTTTTGTGGATTTTTGATAAATAATTTATGTTATATACAGAAATATTTAGCATTATTATGAAAGGCAGTAAAATTACTTTTAAGAGAAGGCTATGGATGCAAAAAAGGCCTATGGCTGAGCACGCAAACTTATGGAGCGTGCGCCGTGGGTCATTGTATCAGCTATTGACGAAAATGGCTGGCCCGACAATGCCCTGCGGACGAATTTTTCCTGCCAGGCGCGTTTTCCGGCCTTGTGTAAAAAAGCAAATGCCAAAAAGCTGGGATGTTATTTTCCCATTAACAGCTATTCCACGCGGCTGGGCCACATCGTCAAACGCCCCAAGGTGGCCCTGTCTTACTACGACGCCAACACCGCCGAAACCTGCGATATTCAAGGGTTTATGCGGGTAGTCCAGGACAAAAAAACCCGCCGGGAACTGTGGCAAAAAGGGTGGGAAAAGCATTGCCCGGACGGAGTGGAGGGGGAGGAATATACGCTGCTGTGTTTTGAGGGAACCGCCCTGAAATATTACAACGGAAAGTCCGATTGTTACTGGGGGCCGATAGAAGACGGCTCTGAGCCTAATTCCGCGCCCGCCCAGCCTTAAGCTCCATCGTTTTTTATATCCACCGCCAAAGAACTGGCCCAGCGCGGTTTGTGGCGGCTGTTTTTTTATCCAACGCCCCGCTTTTATTTGCTATACTTTATCTACGTACAGCGCAGGTATGACCCCCTCTACCCCCATTTGGCACACCCTCATTATTGGCGCAGGAGCCAGCGGACTCTTTTGCGCAGGATCTTTTGCTGCGCCGAAACTGCTTTTGGAGCACAACCGCCGCGCCGGGGAAAAGTTAAGCATTACCGGCGGCGGAAAATGCAATTTCGGCCACGGTTCCGTCACGGCGGCCGATTACCTCTGCCCCCAAAAACACTTCTGTAAAAATGCCTTGGCCGCGTTTGGCCCGCGCGCCTTTGCCCATTTGTTGGAGCAGGCGCATATTCCTTATGACGAGTGGCCTTCCGGACAATTTTTTGCGCGCAATGCCCCGGAAATTACCCGCTTTTTGCTCCAACGCGCCCAAACGCAGAATACCACCATTTCCTGTCAAACGCAGGTGCTGGGCCTGACCCGGGGAAAGGACCGCTTCTGCGTACGTACTTCGCGCGGCCCCTTTTATGCGCGGCAGGTGGTCGTGGCGGCCGGGGGGCTTTCTTATCCGGCCTTGGGAGCGAGCGGGCTTTCCTTTCAGCTGGCGCAATCCTTGGGCTTGTCCGTTGCGCCGCTTCGCCCGGCCTTGGTTGGGCTGCGGGTGCCCGTCCCGCTGCGTGCGGCGTGCAAAAAACTGGCCGGAAACAGCTGCTTGGCGCGTGTGTCCGTCGGGAAACATACGGAAGAAGGCCCGCTGCTCTTTACGCATGAGGGCGTCAGCGGCCCGGCCGTGCTGCAATCTTCCTTGTATTGGCACGAGGGAGAAGAAGTCTGCATTAATTTTTTGCCCCGGCTTTCTTGGGCGCAGTTTTTGGCGCAACACAAGCATGCGCCCGCGCCGCTTTCTAAACTTTTGTCGGCCCATTTGCCCGTTAAAATCACCCAAACTCTTTTGGGCCCGGGGGATGTCCGCGCGGCGGATGCGTCCAAGGGACTACTGCGCCGGGCGGAACACACCCTGCAAGCGTGGCGGTTTATCCCCGCGGGCACGGCCGGATACACCCGGGCGGAAGTAACGGCCGGCGGCGTGGACACAACGCAAATCAATCCGCACACGCTGGAGTGCAAAACCCAGCCCGGCTTGTTTTTTATCGGGGAAGCGTTGGACGTAACGGGCCGCCTGGGTGGATATAATTTGCACTGGGCGTGGGCCAGCGCCTTTTGCGCCGCGCAGGAGCTGGCCAAACGCTAAAATAAAAAAATGCAGTGAAATCGTTTTTGATATAATAAAAGAAAGTCGCACCGAAAGGAGATTTTATGGAACTCAAGAATGGGCCCGTGTCTTTTTTTAAGTTGCTTTTTCTATCATTCAAAACCGCCAATCAGGCCTTTGGAGCCGTATTCTTTTTACTCATCTGCGTGTGCCTGTTTTCTGCCTTGCTTGTGGCCTTACCCGTTGGCGCGGCTTTCTTGTTCGGCCCCCGCGTGGCCGGGCTGTTGAAAATCCCGCTGTCGCTCATCCTCTCCTTTGTGCAAATAGCCGCTCTGCTGGCCGTGGTGGCCTTGTTGGGCGCGAAGTTGGAAAAGCAAGGGGTAAGCCCCTTACAGGCTTTGCGCGACGGTTGTCTGCCTGCTTTGTATTGGATTGTTGATTCTATCCTTTTGGGCGCGGTAGTTTGGGGAGTGCTTTTCTTGGCTCGTTCCTTTGGGTCAATGCCTGTAGCTTTGGTGAGCGTACTGGGGCTGGGTTTAGTGCTTTTGCCCTTGGCTTTTTTGCCATCCGTATTGGTCCTGCGCGACGAAGGACCGATTTCCGCTCTGCGCTACTGCTTTGAGCTGGGATTTGCGCATTCCCTGCGCATTTTGCTTAATTTCATTGGTTTGGGGTTACTTGGTTTGCTGGTGTGTTTAGCCGGAGTATGCTTACTGAAGAGCTTGGCCCCCGAGCAATTTACCCTTATTTCCAGCTTACTCGCTAATCCGAAAATGGCCGCCATGGCCCCGATGCTTTTGTCCATGCACTTGATGCAGTTGCCCAAATTAACTTTGCTTTTTGTCATCATTGGGGGAGGATTTGTATATTTGTTTCTCTATATGTTCGTACAGGCCTTTATAACCGCCTTGTTCTTAAACTTGGACTATGAGCATCGCCTCACCCCAAGCCGTGGTTTAGATGACATAGCCCCGGCAGAACCCCCTGCGGCAAAGATGCACGCTCCCGTTCACGCCGTTACGCCGGAGGTGGGGATCCAAAAGGCCTCTATCCGCACCCAAGAGGCAGAAGACTTTTCCCAACATTTAGAGGAAGTATATAACCCCCAAGAGCATTTGGAGCAGGCTTTGGCGCAGGAAGAAGACCGTATGCCGACCATTTTGTTTGACGAGGAAATGGCCCGGCAACTGGAAAAGGCCCAGCAGGATATGCAAAAACAAAACTCCGGCGAGAACAAACAGGATAACGGACCGCAGAGCATCAAAATGTCGGACAAACCCTTATGAACCAAGATCCTTATTTGAATATACGAGAATTACTCCAGCGCAGCTGGCAGGAAATCAAAACGCGCTTTACGCCGTTTTTCCTGTTGGCCTTGGGCGGCCCCTTTTTAGGCTGGCTGCTCAACGGCCTGCTGTTTGGGTTTAACAGCCCGCTCGGCCAAACGGAACAAATGCAGTTTACTGCGCTGCTTTCACTGGTAGGGTCTTTGCTTACCCTCCTAATCAGTTTGACCTTTACCGCGGCACTGGCACTGTTGGTGTGCAAGCGGGTCCCCACCGTCAAACAAGCTATCAAGGCCGGTCTGCGGCGCGTGCCCCGGTTATTCTGCGGCACCGTGGTCATGGTGTTAGCCATGGCCGTGTTGGTTTGTCTGCTGGTTTTCTTTCCCTTGGCACTACTGTATGTGTTGGGAGTTCATGAACTGGGACTGGCTGTTGCGATGGCGTTGCTCTTGCTCATCAGCGGTGTGTGTATAAGCATCGGCGTGGTTTATTTAACGCTGTGGCCCTTTATGCTTGTGCTGACTGATGAACCCTTTTGGTCCTCGTTGCGCAAGGCCCTTTATTTGGTCAAGGGTTTCTTTTGGCGTACCCTGGGGTTATTGGTGGTCTTGGGGTTCATCAATATGCTGCTCAGCGCGGCGGCTCTTTTGGCCGGTGGTGTAGTATCGTTTTTATTTCTGCTGGTTTTCCCAGAGGCCTTGTGGCTGCCCTCTCTGTTGTGGGTCTGCATTGCTGCGGTCAGTATGTTGGTAACGCAAGTTCCGCTCATTGCGCTATTTGTGGATCGTTCCTCTAAAGGCCAGCAGACGCTTGAACCGCCGCAACCTTAATTTTGGGAGAGCCTTCTATAGGCTCTCTTTTTTACAATTTCTTAAAGGATAAAAGGAGAATAAAAGAAAAATGAATGCAGTTCAAATAACCCTCAACGTACTGGGTGGATTGGCGGTTTTTCTGTTCGGTATGAAGATTATGAGCGACGGCCTGCAAAAAATGGCCGGCGTAAAGATGCGCCAAATGCTTTCCGTCGCCACCAGCAACCGCTTTGCGGCGACGTTTTCGGGGATGTTGGTTACGTCTATTATCCAATCCTCCAGCGCCACCACGGTCATGGTGGTAGGCTTTGCCAGCGCGGGCTTGCTCAACCTGTACCAATCCTTAGGCATCATCTTCGGAGCCAATATCGGCACCACCATGACGGCCTGGATTGTCAGCCTGTTTGGCTTTAAAATGGATATTTCGCTTTTTGCCCTGCCCGTGGTGGCGGTGGGATTTTTCTGCCAATTTTTGCCCACCAAGTGGGTGGCGGCGCGCCGGGCGGCGGAAGGGCTGTTGGGGTTTGGGCTGCTGTTCTTGGGTCTTAATATTATGAAAGAGGCCATCCCGGCCGACTTTGCGCAAAATCCCTTTGTGGCGCAGTGGCTGTCCAAATTCACGCCCGATACGGCGCTTAATTTAATCCTGCTGATTATTACGGGCACGGTACTAACGATGATTTTGCAATCCTCCAGCGCGGTCATGGCGATGACGCTTACCTGCGCGGCGGCGGGCATTATTAATTTTGAAACCTCCTGTGCCTTGGTACTGGGGGAAAACATCGGTACCACCATCACCGCCAATTTGGCCGCTATCGGGGCCACCAAAACGGCGCAGCGGGCCGCCATGGGCCATTTTCTCTTTAACTTCATCGGCGTGTTGTGGGTCGGCTTGATTTTCCACCATTTCATTCATTTGATTGATTGGTTAATCCCCGGCGATCCGTATGTAACCGACCCCACGCAATTGACCAGTGTGTTGCCCTATCACATTTCCGCTTTCCACACGGTGTTTAATATTGCCAATACCTTGATTATGCTGCCGCTGCTCAAACAACTAGCGGCGTTGACCTTGCTGATTATTCCCAAAAGCAAACGCGAGGACAAGCACCAGGACAATGAACTGCTCTTTTTAAACGCGCGCTTTAGCCAAACCTCGGAGCTGGCCATTTTGGCCGCGCGCAAAGAGGTGGAGCGCATGATGGGCTTTGTGTCTAAGCTGACCGATAAACTGCTCTTGGCCATTAAAACCGATGACGACAAGCTCTTTGAACGCTTGATTTGCGACGCCAAAGACGCCGAACACACCACCGATGTGCTGGAGCATAAAATCAACTCCTACCTCACGCAAATGACGCACGGCAATCTTTCGCGTCATGCCGTGGCGCAAACGGTGGCGCTGTTTGATTTGACCAACAGCATTGAAGGCATGGGTGACTGCGGCGAAAAAATTGCCAAAATTTTGGAAAAATTCCGCCGCACGGACCCGCCCGCGTTTAACGAGCAGGACCTCTGCAATATGGAGGCCATGGCCCGCAAAACCAAAACCATTATCAAAAATACGCGCGGCGTGATTTTGCAATTCCCCAATCCGCAGTTAAACGGAGAAGCGGGCTATATGTTTAAAACGGCTGTTATCAACGAAGCCGAGCTCAACGCCATGCGCAAAACCCTGCGCGCCGAACGCAATACGCGCATTTCGCAGGGGCAGCCGGCCACCCCCGACTCCATTACCGCCTACGGCGATATTTTGAATAATTTTGAACGCATGGGCGATTATGCCATGCGCGTCACGGAGACGGTCCTGCGCGTCAAAACACCCGGGCCGGAGGAACTGTCCGCGCTGTCGGGGCTGCCTTCTCCGGAGGCAGACCAACCCCTGGCTTAGGAGCCAGCCATGCACGACCTGCGGGACTTTTTTAAAATGGGCTGGGCCGTACTGCGGGGACGCTTTCCGTTCCCGTGGAAGAGCTTTCTGCTCGCCCTGGCGTGCCTAGCCTATTTGCTCTGCCCGGTGGACCTGAGCCCGGATGTACTGCCGTTGTTGGGCATTACCGATGACGCCGCCTTTGTTTTGCTGGTGCTGGCGATGCTAAAAAAAGACATCTCCCGCTACCGTGACGCGCAGCAGCCCCCTAGGGAAAACGTCATAGACCTCGGCGATATCCGCCAACACAAAAAGTAATTTACCGGGCCCCGCAAGGGGCCCTTTTCTAGTCCCTTTTCTGCCGGAGCAGCCGGGGAACAAATTGATATAATTTAAGTATGAAAAAACTGATTAAAATTTTAGCCGTTTTGGCCGCCGTCGGCGTGCTCTTGCTGTTGGGCGCGTGGATGACGCTCAAAACAATGTTTCCGCCGAAGAAATTACAGGCTTTGGCGCAGGAATACGCAGAAAAATCCTTGCAGCGCGAGGTCAGATTTTCAGACGTATCCTTTAATCTCATCGGCGTAACGCTGCAAGATTTCGCCGTGTCGGAAAAGGGCACCTTTTCAGACGGCACCTTTATCTCAGCCGACAAAGCCACCCTCAAGCTGGCCTTGTGGCCTCTCTTGGCCAAACGCGTGGAAATCAGCACGGTGGGATTAGACGGCCTGCAAGTAAATATCCAAAAGGATAAAGACGGCCATTTTAACTTTGCTGATTTGCTCCCTGCCGCCGGGGAAAATCCGGCTCCGGCCGACGAAGCGGAGCAAAAGGGCGACGCGTTGGGCTTTTCTCTGCTGGCCGACCATATTTATGCCAAAAATTGCGATTTGTATTACAAGGATTTGCAGAGCGGCATGGATGCCTCGATCACCCAAATCAACCTGCAAATAGACCATTTTGACTTAAACAAACCCTTTGACGTGGCGCTGTCTTTTACCACGTCTTACCAAGACCGCGCGGGCTTGCAGGCGGCGGTACCCGTGTCCGTCAAGGCGCAGGCGGATTTGGCCGGGTTGGATATGGCGCAGGCGCAAGCGACCTTGAAAAATCTGACACTGACCTACAAGGGGATAAAGCTGGTCCTGTGGGGAGGAGCCAAAAACTTTACCGCGCCGCTTATAGACCTGCAGGGCAAGCTTTCCGGCCTGTCCGGCACGGCCTTGGCCGAGGTATTGCCGGGGCTTCCGATGTTTGTACTGCCTGATATAGAGTTGCTGCTTTCCGCCGAGGCCAATCTAGACAACTCTTCCGCGCAAATCAAACAAGCCCGTTTGAGCTTGGGCGATTCGGCCGTGTCCGTCCAAGGCCAAGCCGCGTGGGGCGGCCCGCAGCCGACGTATCGCCTAAACGCGGACCTGAAAATTAATATGGGCCAAGTGGCGCAGATGACGCAGATGCTATCAGGTTATGGCATTGGCGGGCAAGTAAGCGGGGCTTTTGCCGCCACGGATAAAAATAATTTCCAAGACGTCCAAGGCACACTGACGCTGGCCAACCTAACGGTGGCTTACGATAATTTAACGCTGGGCGAATTAAACGGGCAAATCCGCGTGAAATCCCTGGCCGATATTTCCTGCGACCCGCTGACGGGGAAACTCAACCAAGAGCCGTTTACCAGCGCCTTTGCCTACAAAGACTTGGGCGGCAATAAGTTAGACCTGCTGTTTAACTTGGACTTGTCTAAACTGACCTTGGACAAATTCCCGGAATTTGCCGTGCAAAATACACCGGCCGAAGAAACCACCCCGTCCGCGTCCGCCGCTCACGGACCAGAAACCTATTTTAATGTGCGCACGCACCTAAAAGTGGGGCCGATACGCGTGCCGTATTTTACCTCGCAGGGCTTGGAACTGCAGGGCAATTTAAGCCAAGCCAGCGCCACGATGAAGAAATCCAACGGGCAAGTATCCTTTACCCTGCAAGAAGGAGCGGTAACGGACTTGGACTTGTTTGCCTCGCAGAGCAAGGTGCTTAAAATTTTAATGTTGCCGCTGACACTGATTAATAAGGTAACTTCTAAACTGGGGATAGACCTTTTCCCGGCGAAAGATACGCAGGAGAAGGGGCAAATTAAATTTACCAGCGGGGAGGGGGAGTACCTCTTTACCAACGGGCTAATGAGCATTAGCAAAACCCATATCAATTCCTCCGTGTCGGATATGCAGGCCAGCGGTACGTTGGACTTTAACACCGAAAAGCTGGATATGCGCGTAACCGCCACGGTGCTGACTTCCCAAACGCCGATTGTCATCAAAATCGGCGGGAGCATGAGCAACCCCTCCGGCAAGCTGGACGTCGCCGCGACGGCGGGGGCTTTGGTGGGGGGAATCCTTAACTATAAAACTCCAGGCAAGGTGGTCGGCGCGGCCGGAAACGCCACCAAATCCGTGGCCAGCAAAGGGGTAGACGTAGGCAAGAACGCCGCCGATGTGGGCGCGGACGCCGTCAAAGGGACGGTGGGCGTGGCCGTGGGCGCAATCAAGGGGCTGGGCGGCCTGTTTAAAAGCCGTAGTAAAACAGAGGAAAAACAAGACTGATCAGCAACTAAAGCGGCTGGGATTCCCGATTACAACCTTCGGGAATGACGACATTGATAGGCTGGGATTCCCGATTACGACCTTCGGGAATGACGAAATGAATGGGCTGGAATTGCCGCCCCCTGCGGGCCGCCAGCCCCTTTGGGAATAACGGCATTGACGGAAACAATAAAGTAGTTATCAAAGAGGGTCATCCTGGAGTGCCTTAATCCAAGATGTGTCGTGTTCTTTATTTTTATAACAACGGACCCTGGACTACGACCTTCCAGGGTGACGACGCGAAGGGTCACAAAAAATCCCCGGCTTTCGCCGGGGATTTTTTATGCAAAACTAGATTTCTAACTGCAAATACAAGTGCAAACTTCCATATCCGGGCAAGTACTTCCCGGGTACAATGCCCCTTCCACTGTATAAGATGCCCCTTCGTTACTACACGAACCAGAGCAAACACTGCTCCCAATCTCCGACTGCGGACAATTGTCGCAGCAGGCCCAAGCCTGGCAGTTAACCAAATTCCACGTGTAAGAGCCCTTTTCATCATCGCATCTATGTTCATCTTGGTTCCACTCATAACCATCCAAGCAGACATCTTTGCACACTTTATTGATAGCATCCCAAACCTGGTGTTTGTTTGTGCACTTGTCCTCATCGGATTCCTGCGGCGTGAGGTCTTTGGTGCAGCCCAGCAAGACCTTGGCGCTGGTATTGCCGTCCGTATAGGAATCGTCCGAGGCCACTTTAGAGGCGACCAAATCCCAGCCCATGCCGGAGCAAAGCGTATCGCCGGAGGCAGGGGTATCAAGTACCGCCACGGCGCCGCTGTTGATATTCATGGTATAAAAAGACCCTACCGCGGCCGACGCCGTACCCGGCAAGACAAATTCCGTATCGCCGTGGTCCTCTTCCGCCACCAGCAGACCGCGACGGTAACTGCTGCTATTGGCAAATTCCACATCACTGGCATTGAGCGTACCACCCACCAAGTCCGCCCCGCCCACTAAATAGAGTGTAGCCGGATTCCATGTGTCCCCGTCCATAGACAAGCTGCCACCGCCGGAAACGACCTTGTAGGTCTTGAGCGGGGAACCCTGTGCTTCGCGCGAGGAAAGCGTAGAGGTGTTTTCGCTCACAAAATAAGTGGCATTTACAGGATAGGTTGTGTTGGTACCCGTCACGCGGATTGTGCCCCCTGAACTGTTGGTATTGCAGAAGTTCAGGTTATAAATCTTGGCGGGTTTCGTGTTGTCCATCAATTCCACCCGGGCAAAACTGCCCACCGGTTGGGAGAGCAGCGTAACAAACCTCATATCCTCCGCTCCCACCGAAAGGGCAAGCAAGGATAAGGCACACGGCAAAATGAATTTCTTCATAAGTATTCTCCTGCGGGGAACCCCGTTTACTTCTCTATATATTAAGTTTACATGTTGCGTCAAAAAATTTCAAGCGTTTTTTTATAAATCCTCACATTCCTTTAGCCACAAGGCCGCGCAGGCGTCGCTGGGCATACGCCAATCTCCGCGGGGGGAAAGACTGACCGAGCCCACCTTGGGCCCGTCGGGAAGGCAGGAACGCTTGAACTGCTGCGCAAAAAACCGCCGCAAAAAAGTTTGCAGCCATTTTTTGATTTCCGCGTCCTTGTACTTTTTGGCAAAAGCCTGCTGTGCCAGCCAATAAATTTTTTTGGGCGTAAAACCAAAACGCAAAAAGTAATAC
>CAVDMZ010000035.1:0-11539 GCA_963610115.1 Duodenibacillus sp. | reverse complement strand
CTATCGGCGGGAAAGCGTTTCCGTCTTATGTGGCATTTACCAAAGACGGCCAACGCTTGGTAGGGGAACCGGCGCGCCGCCAGGCGATTGCCAACCCCGAAGGCACCGTAACCGCCTTCAAACGCAAAATGGGGGAAAACTACAAATACAATTTGCGCGGACAGGAATTTACGCCGCAGCAGCTTTCTGCCTTTGTCTTGCAAAAGGTAAAGAAAGACGCAGAGGCCTTCTTGGGCGAACCGGTGGAAAAAGCCGTTATCACCGTACCCGCTTATTTTAACGACAACCAACGCCAAGCCACCAAGGACGCCGGACGTATCGCCGGGCTGGAAGTGGTTCGTTTGGTCAACGAGCCGACGGCCGCGGCCTTGGCCTTTGGTATTGATAAGGCCGGAAAGGAACAAAAGATTTTGGTCTTTGACTTGGGCGGCGGTACGCTGGATGTAACCATTATGGAAATGGGCAAGGAAGGCACCTTTGACGTACTGGCCACCTCCGGCGACACCCAGTTGGGCGGTACGGATATGGACAATGCCATTATTGCTTGGATGGTGGATGAATTTAAAAAGAGCACGGGCATTGACCTCTCTGCCGATAAACAGGCACAGCAACGCTTGAAGGAAGCGGCCGAAAAAGCCAAAATTGAATTGTCCACCACCATGGAGACCGACATTAACCTGCCCTTCATCAGCGCCGACAGCACGGGCCCGAAACACTTGGAGCTTAAACTTTCCCGCGCTAAATTGGAGAGCTTGGTGGACGGCATTGTCAAACGCTGCGGTAAATCCATTGACCAAGCCTTGTCGGATGCCAAGTTGACTTCCTCCGGCGTGGACCGCATCATCTTGGTCGGCGGGCCGACCCGTATGCCGATTGTGCAGAAATACGTGGAGGACCACGTCGGCAAGAAGATTGAACGCGGCATTGACCCCATGGAATGTGTGGCCATTGGCGCCAGCGTACAAGCTGGTATTTTAACCGGGGAAGTAAAGGACGTATTGCTCTTGGACGTAACCCCGCTGTCTTTGGGGTTGGAAACCTTGGGCGGCGTGTGCACCCGCTTGATTGAGCGCAACACCACCATCCCCGTGCGCAAAACGCAGATCTTCTCTACCGCTTCAGACAACCAGCCGGCCGTGACGATTAACGTTTTGCAGGGCGAACGCCCCATGGCTAAAGACAATGTGCCCTTGGGCAAATTTGACTTGGACGGCATTCCGCCCGCTCCGCGCGGCGTACCGCAAATTGAAGTAACCTTTGATATTGACGCCAACGGTATTTTGAATGTGTCGGCCAAAGACTTGGGCACCAATAAGGAGCAGCACATTACCATCAGTTCGCCCAACAAACTCAGTGACGCCGAAGTGGAACGCTTCGTCAAGGACGCAGAGAAATTTGCCGACGAAGACAAAAAGTACAAGGAGTTTGTGGAAGCCAAGAACGAGGGCGACAGTGTGCTCTATCAGACCGAAAAAGCCTTGAAGGATTACGGCGATAAAGTGTCTCAAGAAGACCGCTTGGCCATTGACCGCGCGCTGAGCGACCTGCGCGACGCGCTGAAGGGCGAGGACGCCGCCAAGATCCGCTCCGCCAAAGATGCGGCGTTGCAAGCCAGCCAAAAATTAGGCGAGGCCATGTACAAAGCCCAGCAAGGAGCCCAAGCCGGAGCCTCCGGTGCGCAAGCGGCCGCAGGCCAACCTGGCCCGGACGCGGCGCAACAAGCGCAAGGCGCGCAGAATAAGGACGATGTGGTGGAAGCGGAAGTAGTGGATAAATAAGGCAGACACCGCCACCTATCTGACCGCAGGGGCAAGGGAAACCTTGCCCCTGCTTTTTGCTGTCTTTTCTTTTGGGGAAAAAGGGGGCGGGCAAACGAATACGGACCTTGGGTATTTTAGATGAAAAAGTCCCGTCCCGCAAAAGACGTTTTTAGGCTAGTTAAAGAATTTAATGGAATTAGGCAAAATCACGTCTTCCATAACGCTTAGCGCATAGGAATCAGTCATCCCGGCGATGTAATCGGTAATGATATCATCACGCAGGGCGGGGTCTTCGTGATAGGCTTTGTTCATGGAGGCCATGTAATTGGCAAAGCTGGTTGCGGTTTGCTTGCCCTCGCGTTCGTACGCGGGGTAGTCAAATTGGTAGCGGGTAAAGAGCGTGCGGAAATAATGAAACAAATCGGCAATACATTTGTCTATGGTTTCCTTGCGTTGGCGCATTTGCTCGTTGTGGTAAATACGCTCGTAATTAAACTTTTTTAGCTCGGAAATAATTTCCGTTTTTTCCGGCGAAAACCCAATATAATCCTTGTCCTTGGAATGCTCTATCAGATCCAGCGTCAGCGTATTGATGATTTCTCCGTTGGAGGTGCCGATTTCATCTTGCACGATTTGGGGAATGTCCCCGGCGGTAATGAGCCCGGCTTTGACGGCGTCCTCTATATCGCGCCCCAAGTAAGCGATTTTATCGCTCACGCGCACAATGCAGCCCTCATAGGTGGTGGGCAGACAGCGGCGGCTCTGAATGGCGTCCAAATCATTGGCTACAGTAGCGGGACGCAGCTGGGTAGTGGCAAAATCTTCCCCGCAGTGGCACAAAATGCCGTCCTTTACGGCATAGGTCAAATTAAGCCCTTCGCCGTAGTTGGCTAAATATTCCACCACGCGGTAGCTGTTGACTTCGTGCAAAAAGGGTTTGGGTGCGCGGCAGGCAGCCAAGGCGCGCTCCCCTTCGTGGCCGAAAGGAGCATGCCCAATGTCGTGCCCCAAGCCAATGGCATAGGCTAAATCTTGGTCCAAGGCCCAGCGTCCGCTTTGGTTGAGCCCGCGGCAAATGGCCGCGGCAATGGTAGCCACATGCAACACATGTTCAATGCGGGTGCAGATGTGGTCATTGTCCGGGGCGAAGAAGACTTGGGTTTTGTGTTTTAAACGCCGAAAAGGCAACGAATGGATGATTTTGGTTTGGTCGCGGAAGTATTCCCCGCGCACATCCGGGGTTTGGGGCCGGGTGCGTTTATAATAAATTTCGTTGTTCAGCGGATTTTGGTTCATCAATTTATGATACCATAATATAAAGCCCCCTTCCCAGCGGGCGGGAAAATTATGAATAAAAAAAGAGCGGTGTACCAAGGAACCTTTGACCCCTTTACCAACGGACACCTGTCTGTATTGCATCAGGCCCGGGCCCTGTTTGAGGAAGTGGTGGTCTTGCTTTTGGTCAATCCGGCCAAGCAGCCGCTTTTTTCTTTGTCCGAGCGGATAGAAATGGTGCGCCAAACGGTGGCAGATTTGCCCGGAGTTATGGTGGACAGCTCTGCAGGGCTACTGGTGGAGTATATGCGCCCGCGCGGGATCACCTTTTGCGTGCGCGGGGTGCGCGACGGGCAAGACGCGGCATACGAACTAAAAAACCATACTTTAAGCCAATCCCTTTATCCGCCGCTGCAAACCTTGCTCTTGCCTTGCTCTGCCCAGTGGCGGCAGGTCAGTTCCTCTGCGGTCAAGGCCGCTTGTGCCGCAGGGCGTTTGCCTAAAGAATGGGTGCCGAAACCTGTGGCTTGCAAGCTGCTGGAAAAATATCCCAAATTTATTTTATTTTAAGCAAGATATGGGCCATTAGACCTACCCGCGCGGTGGGCCTTTTTTGTTAAGCAGGGCAGGCCGTTTATTTCCTATAATAATACTTGGAGAAGGACAAAAAGGAGAAGATATGCCCTGCACGAAAAGTGGTTCAGTGCGTTTTGGCTTGGCCCTGTGGCAATTGGAGCCGCGGCGCAAGGTGGCGATATTTTCTCTCAAAATAATTTTCCCGTTTCTTCTGGGCCCAAATACCTGCAAAATATAGGTCTTTGGGCCCTTTCTTTTGCCTAAATGAACGGGCAAAATATGAATAAGAGGATCCTTATGAAAAAAATAGTATCGTTGCTTATTTGCTTTTCTCTTTTATTTTCGTCCGTAGCTCCATCGTATGCGCAGGGGGCGGCGGCGGTGGCGCAACAAAAGGCGGCGGCGCAGGGGCTTTCCGAGGCGGTGGAGCTGGCGTTGCGGCAAGGGCTGACGCCGCAAGCGGTGGAGGAGCGTTTGACGGTGCAGGCGGAGAAAGCCTTAAAGGCGGCGTCAAAGTACAATGCAGCGTCTTTCTGTGCTGCGGAGGTTTACAAAGCCCAAGAGCAAGAGGAGTTTTCTATAGGGGATGGGGCGAAGTATCCCACTTTTATTTATGCCCGGGCTTGCGAGCGGCTCAATTATGAGTGGATTAAAGAGGTGACTCAAGGCAAAAACGAGGTAGTATATAAAGCTGGGTACGGCAGCCAAGGCGGAGCGACGGCGGATTTGGCGTGGCTGGTAGGGCGGTACGGGGCCAATAGCCAAGACCGTGCGGTATATTTTAAATATTTTCGCGGGGTATTAAAGCAGAAGGGGATTTGCAAGGACAACCGCAGCAGTTTTTACGTTGGCAATGTAGAGAGCAAGCGGCTGGAAGCGCAGAACAAGTTTGACCGTTTTGTTGCGCCGCAGTGTGCGGGGGCGATGAGAGGGATAGACGCCTTGGCCGCGATCGGGGTGCAGGACGGGAAGTACCGCAAGGAAGCGGCGGAAGCGATTTATTATTTTATGAAGGAGCAGCGCACGGGGGCGTTTGGGGGTGCGGTGGCGATGAACGGTGCGGTGGCGTTGATGGGGCTTGACACGGCGCAGTCGTATGCTTTGCTCAAACAATTTTTGATAGAAGAGAGCCGTCCGACGAGGATATGGACGGCGTTGGAGCAGCTGGGCTACATTACGCTGGAAGGGGTAGCGGCATTAGTTCAAGAGAAGCAAAAGAAGACGGAAGGGAAGTATTTAAACAGTTATACGGCGCGGTTTGGGTATTTAGATACGGAGCTGGCTGACCGGTGGAACGGGCAAGGCAAATGCCAGATGTACGGGGATGCCATAGAGAGCGTGCAGAACCGGTTCCAGTGTCCGATGGGCAATATTTATGAGGACATTGGGGCGATGATTGCGCAGGACAGCAAGAACCCGCGCAGCCGGGACTTGGCCAAAGATATTTGGAACAGTTATTTAGACAAGAACTATTTTGGGCGGTATCCGACGCCGCTGGTGGTGGGAGTTTTGGTAGGCGGGAAAGGAATTTTTACGCGCACGCAAGGGGGAGAGGCGGCCAAGAACCTGCTCAAGAGCTTGCAAAAGATAGATTTTACGGATATGAATGAGGGGACGCAGCGGCGCTTGCACAAGAAAGCGGCGGAGGCGTTGGGGGAGAGTGCGGTGGTGAAGCGGGACCAGGCCAAGTACGAGCGCTATATCAAGCAGCGGCGGACGCGGCAGACCTTGGGTGCGTTGGATTTGGTGGTGATGGTGGTGCTGCTGCCGGGGTTATTGAAGGGGTTGGCGACTTTAGGAGCGCAAGCGATCGTGAAGGTAGGCAACTTACGCAAGGTAGCGAACATTGGAGTGAAAGGCGCGGCGCAAGGGGCGAAGGGAGCGGCCAAAGCAACGGCCCAAGCGGCCACGAAGTCAGCTTCCAAAGCGGGCGCGAAGGGTGCCGGTAAGGCGGCGTCCAAGGCGGCGCCAAAAGCAGCCAAAACAACGGGCAAAGCGTCGGTTGCATCATCCAATTTGGGAGAGAGCAAAGGGGCGACCTTGCAACTGGTCAACGATGGCAAAGGCGGTTTGAAGGCGGGAGAAGTGATCCAGCCTGCAAAACACAACATGACGGTGGCTTTAGGGGAAGCGACGCTTAGGAGCGGGCCCACTTTGCCAAAAATTAAACCCGTGCAGGCAAAGGCGGTGGCGGTAAGCAGTCCGGCGGTCCAAGTGCCAGGGCAGGCGACGTATCGGTTGGCTTCTGTAAAGAACGCCTTGGGGCAGACGGTAAAGGGGTATGTCCCTGTTCATCCGCAGGCGCCGGTGAAGCCGTCGTTGGTCAAGATGATTGCGGGGGATTTGGCGCAATGGGGCGGCGAGATACGTTATGATTTGGGGCAGATTTTTAGAGGAATAGGCCACAGCTTGAGGAGTAAGACGGCGGGGCTGGCGATGTTGATGTCCGTGAACATGACGCCGGTGGCGGCCGTGGGGCAGACGGTGGCGCAGGCAGTGAACCCGTTGCGTGCGGAGCTGGTTTTGGCCAAAGGGGCGGCGCAGGCAGTGCAGGTAGTGCCGGTCGTGGGACGTACGGCGACCGCGGCGGGCGCGGTGAGTTTCGCGCGCAGCAGCGCGCAAATGGCGCAAGGGTTGAGCACGGTGGGCGAAACGGCGGCGAAGGCGGCGCAAATGCCGCTGCTGTTGTTTGTGCCGTCGGTGGCGACGCCGGGGATGATGCGCCAGTTTGGGCGGTTTTTTGACTGGCAGGAAGGGCAGCCGGGGCAAAGCTGGCTGAGCCGCCAGTTGCCGCAGGTAACGAAATATTACCAGCAAATGCAAACCTACCGGGCGGAAGAGCAGGCGTATCAGCAATTAACAACCCCCGCCCCCCAACAAAATACTCCCGCCACCCAAGCGCAGTCGTCGTCTTCTGCGGGCTACTTATACACGGGTATCCCGTTTAAGGCGATACAGGCTTCTTTAAACCGGTTCAAAGCGTACCGTCACGCCAAGCAGGTATTGGCGCGCGTAGAACCCTTGGCCACCGACTTGCGCGATGTGCTGTATTCCGCCGCCAAGCCGGAGCAAAAGAAAGAAGCCTTATTGAAACTTTATAACAAGGGAATCTTTAACCAAACGATTGATGCGTTGCAGAAAATGCTCAGCGAGAGTGAGTGGAAAATTTTGGACCCACATAATCTGAATATTACCCCTGCAAGCCGGGCAGAGGTGCTGTATAAACTCTACAAGGCAGGCGTATTTTCCAATCCCCTCAATCACTTAAACAACCACATTCTCCCCTCGGAGTTTGCCGAGGAGCTGGCGGCGGTCATTTCCTCGCCGGATTTCAGTAAGGAAAGCCGTCGGGTATATGACGATACGCCGGTTTTGTCGGCCAATTCCAACCTCTTTAGCGGGGTTACGCAGGGCTTGCGCGAAGTAAACCAGCAGGCCGTGTTGGAGGCTTCCCGCGAAGCAGGCTGGGCGGCAAACAATGCCAGTAGCGGCCGGGAGACCCATGGCTATATCAAGTACGACAATGACATTCCGGTGTATTACCGCTATGCGGACGGCGAGCTGTCCAAAAAACCGATGATTGTCTTGCACCAAGAAAATGCCAGCTGGTATGCTTCCCTGCTTGCGGCATTGCATTTATCTACGCCGCAGGGCTTTAAGGTGCCCAAGGGCATGGCTTTGGCTATGGATGAAAACGGGAAATTTAAAATTGTCCGCTTACCGGGGCATTTGTCGGAAATGCAGAGCAGCAAGCTCTCCATGAAACAGCTGAATGAAATTTACAAAAACGGCTCCATTTCGGCCGAAGTAGATGTTCCCTACACCACTTCTGACCTGTTGGCCGTGGCCAAAATGTTGGAGCAGAACCGTTTTAATAAATTTGAGGATGGAGTGAGCTTTCAGTTAACGCTCAACAAACCCAATTCCTTTAAACAGTTTGTCAATATCCTGGGGGCGTTCTTTGGAATGAATGTAGATAACGTGATGGTGGGGCCTTTTAAGGAAGCCGCCAACTCTGCCACTTCCGAGATGGTCCAGAGTGCCGCGCCCAATATGTTCGGCGGGGTGGGCTATGTTACCCCGCGCATCGCCGGGGCCATGATCCCGTTTATGCAAAAATGGGGATTGAACAAATCTACCTTTGCTATTTTGAGCGTGTCCATGGCGACCTTGGTAGGCTCTATGCTCATGGGAGTAAATGGGATTTCCCCGGTACCTTCTGACCTCATTTTGTTGGCGGTGCCTATGGTGGTACTGGTGCTGGCCTCTAGCTTGTTGCGAGGGTCATCGTCGCTGCTGCTCAACCACTACAAAAATCCGCAAATGCGCACGGCGGCCAACTTAAAGATGTCCACTTGGCAGCAGGGCTCGCGCTTGGTGCTGTCTTTGGTGACAGCCGCCTTTGCTTCTGCGGGATACAATGAATTTATCGCCGTTCCGGCGGCTTTGTTGCTGGCGGCAGTGACGATGGGCCTGTTTATCAATACCTCGCTGTGGGATACGATGAAAGACTCTGGTAAAAAAGCCTCATCGGCCACGCAGACGGCTCCTGCACAAAAAACGGCACCCAAGGCCAGCTTAAAAAGTTCTGTAAAGGAAACGGCAAAGTTCTTGGGAGCCTTTGGCAAGAGTACGCTGGTGGGTATTTTGAAACCGCTGGTATCCATCTACCGCTTGATTGTGCCGGAGAAGGTAACCTATTCCCAGGACGCAGAAGGACGTTATAAACAGGAATACGACAAGGAGTTTGCCAAGGACGAAGATACCAAGGGCGCGTTGAGCCGCGTAACCTTGGCCTATGCCTCTTATGCTGCTTCTGTCATGTTGCTTAACCAGTTGGCCAAGACGGGGATCGGCGACGCAAGCAACTTCGCGGTAGCGGCTTTTATGGCGGCCTCGTGGCTGGTGCGTATGAAATCGTCCAAGTGGGTGGCCAAAGGCAAATTTACCGATGACCAGCTGACAGGCGTTTCCTTTCAGGGGTTGGCTCTTATGCCCGCGCTCTTGGCCGGAGTGTCTGCCGCTTTGGCCCTGACGGGTTGGCACTGGGGATATCTAGCTCCCTTGATGTTGCTGGGTATCGGGCTGAATATGAGTACCGCCGTGCCGGGCCAGTTGGACAATACGCGCTTGCAGAACAATGTAACGGCGGCCATGCAAAGACGCAAAAACGCTATTTTGCAGGATGCGTCCTTGTCCTCCGAGGAAAAGGCCACCCAAATCGCCGATGCGGAAAAAATGGAAAAGAGCTGGGCCGGCTTTGCCAGCACGGCATATAATAATGCCAACGCCAACGGTATTTTTGGTATTTACGCCGCGGTTTTAGCCAGCGTGCTCTTGCCGGGCGACTGGTACTGGATTCCGGCGACAGTCTTTGCCTACTCCTCTTTGGTGGCGGCGGCCGGGGCGGCAAAGACCTCAGCCATGGGCAAAAGTTTCTGGCGGGCTTTGCTCGGCAGCCGTTTAAAGATTAGCGCAGAGGATATCTCCCAAGGCAAAGTGTCTGCCAAGACCTTTGAAATAGACAGTGAGAAGAAGGCCGAAACTACCATTGCCTCTTTGCTCAAGGGCAAGGAACACAGCGTCAAATCGCTCAAAAACTCCTTGGCCCCCTTCGGAGACAAGACCGTGGCATCTGAAATTAAGATGACCGCTATCCTGCAGCGGATGATTCAAATCTACAACCGCTTGGTGGCCGCCTCTGAGTGGGTGTCGGCGCAAGCCTCGCGCAGTGCGTTTGAGGAATTTTCCACCCTGACCGCCCAGTATGCGGCCGTGTTGGAGCAGAGCCACTTGTCTGAGGCGTTAAACCGCCAGTTTAACAAACTGAGCGCTGCCTTGTACAAAGACGGCCAAGCGGCCTTAGGGCTGCAGGAACATCACGGCTATATGGAAGAAGGGCAGTTTGAGCAGCTGCAACATTACGATTATCTGCTGCGTGCGCAGGATTTGATTACAGAAATGAGAGTGCTGGCCGCCAATATGCGCCAAGGCGGCAATGCGGTAAACCAGGACACCTACCGCTTATTCTTTGAATACCACAACCGCGCACAGAAGTACTTGCAGGATTATCTAGAGGCAAATCCGTCGGAGGCCTCCCGCGTCAAGCAAGCCCGCGACCGCATAGAAAGGACCTTCCGCGAGTTAAAGGCTTCCAACCGCAAGAGCCCCTTGCGCGATAAGGCCGGACAAACGGCGGAGAAGGATATTCAGAACGTAGAAGATCTCTTGCAAGCATATTAAAAACCATCCCCCGGCTTTCATCAGAAGGCTGGGGGACTTTTCTGAGTAAACCCCTGGGATGTTTCCCCAGAGGTTTTTGTGTAGATAAAAGACAGCATGCAAAACCGCTTATACCGTAATGATATAGAGCAGATTGGTTTCGCCGGAGCGGCCGAAGGGGACCCCGGCCGTAACCACCATCGGCTGGCCTTTTTGCACCAAACCGCTGCGCAGGGCGGCTTGGCGGGCCTGCTCGGCGATGTCCTCAAAGCTGGTCAAATCGGGCACCAACACCGAAGTAACCCCCCATACCAACGCCATACGCCGCGCGGTGGTTACCTTGGGGGTGAGCGATAAAATGCTGACCCCGGGGCGGTATTTGGCGGTGCGCAAGGTGGTTTGGCCTGAGTCCGTAAAATTGGCAATAATATTGGCCGTCTGCACCGCGCGGGCGGAGATTCCGGCGGCCACAGTAATGGCCGTTTCGGCATTTTGTCCGTCAATTTTATCGCGGCGGATGAGATTTTGGCGGTAGCGCTCGTCCCCCTCTACAGTTTTGATGATATTGTGCATGGTAGATACCGCTTGCACCGGGTGATTGCCTGCGGCGGTTTCGCCCGAGAGCATGACCGCATCCACCCCGTCGTACACGGCCGCGGCGACGTCGGAGGCTTCCGCGCGGGTCGGGGTAAGATTAGTTATCATGCTTTCCAGCATTTGCGTGGCAATGATGACCGGCTTGCCCGCCTTGCGGCACGCATCCACAATGCGCCGCTGCAGGACGGGGACCATTTCGGTGCTGACTTCCACCCCCAAATCTCCGCGGGCGACCATCACCGCATCAGACAAAGCGACAATTTCGTTTAAGTGTTCCACGGCGGAAGGCTTTTCAATTTTAGACACAATATCTGCGGTGCTGCTCATCAAGCTGCGCAGTTCCAGCAAATCTTCCGGCTGTTGTACAAAGGACAACCCGATGAAATCCGCCCCCAACTTTTCGGCCAGTTTTAAATCTTTTCGGTCCTTTTCCGTCAAGGCGCTGATAGGCAGTTTGACGCCCGGCACATTGACTCCCTTGTGATCCGAGAGCTTTCCCCCCACCGTGACGGTGGTTAGGGCCTTGTCGCCATCCACGCGTTCTACGCGCAGACGGATGAGCCCGTCATTTAGCAACAGTTCCAGCCCCGGGTGCATGGCTTTAAAAATTTCCGGGTGCGGCAGCGTTACGCGTGTTTCATCGCCCGGCACCCCTGTCATATCTAGGGTAAAAGACTGCCCTTCTTTCAGCAGTACCGCTCCGTTGGCAAAGGTGCCCACGCGCAGCTTGGGGCCCTGCAAATCACACAAAATGCCAAGGCTGATATCATATTTTTTTTCCAAAGCGCGCAGGGCGGCGAAACGGGCGGTTACCTCCTCCTCGCTTCCGTGGCTGAAATTGATACGGAAAACCGATACGCCCGCGCGGACTAAGCGGTCCAGCATTTCCGGGCTTTCGCTGGCGGGGCCTACGGTGGCTATGATTTTACAAAAGGTATCATGTACGAGCATAAAAACACCAGTCCTTGCTTAAATTTCTTTTTTATACTTTATATTTTATGAATTTATGGGGAGGCTTGTCTTGGAATAAAAAGATTAGACCGGCTCCGGCGGATTGTTAGGGTTCAATACATATGAGACTATTTTTAATAGCTTGGATAGGAGCCATA
>CAVDMZ010000034.1:0-11703 GCA_963610115.1 Duodenibacillus sp. | reverse complement strand
GCAGCGCTCGGGGATCTCAACCTTATGAGAAAACGACGAGATTCCCGATTACGACCTTCGGGAACGACGTAGCGAGAGAATATTTAGGTGGTTTTACACTTATTGAACTTCTCGTCGTCGTTCTTATCATTGGCATACTCTCCGCTATTGCCTTGCCGCAGTATCAAAGAGCGGTGGCGCGTAGCCATATCACTACTCTGCTGCCGCTTACACGTGCCATTAATGACGCACAACACCGCTATAAACTGGCCAATGGAGAATATGCCACCGATTTTGCCAATTTGGATATAGAAATGCCGGGTAGCGGCACTCTTATAGATCCAACCCACTGGGTTCATGATAATTATAAGTGTTATCTTTATAGCCAATATTCCGTATATTGTGCTTTTCGCAACATTAGTATTGAAAAGTATTACAACCGTTCTGATTATTGGTGTTGGGCTCCCAAAGATGACAAGACGGCAATTTCCGTTTGCCAAGTTTTAAGCGGAAAAAGTTCTCCAGATTCGAGTAGCGTGACAACAGCTTTTGTGTTCTCATTCAGGTAGGCTGTACTGGTAACTGCCGCAGTTGGGATATCCCTTAAAAACGGGTCAATCTATTTAGCGGTATCTATCGGATTTTTTTCCGCCGTCGTAGGCATAGCCCAAGCGGTGGCGGATGAGCTCCTCCGCGAGGTCTTGCCCTTGGGCGTTTTTGACGGAGCAGAGCAAGCGGAAATATTTATCCCGTCCGCAGTTGCTCAGGGAAATGGGTTCCTGCTGTAAAAAATTTTTGGTAAAGGCCTTGGCTTTTTGGGCCAAGCGTTTTTCTCTTTTGGTTTTCCCCTTGATTTCCGGGCAGTCCACCCCGCGCACGCGCACGGGCACCTTTTCGCAATACACCGCTAGGGAACAGTTTAAATTGATTTTAAAGGTGTCTCCGTCATATACCGAAGCGACGGACACATTTTGCAAAGCACTTTCCTCGGGCAGCTGCCCGTCGGTCGGCACGGGCTTGCCGTTTTGTTGCAAGATAGTCAATGCCGCCGCGGCCAACAGCGTGGTCCACAGCGTAGCAGTTTTGCGGGAGGAAGTTCTGCGTCTGCGCGCCATATCAATATCCGTGCGGCACCAAAAGTTTTAAGGCATGCGGCAAGAGGGAAATTTCCAAGCGGTTTTGCGCTATCCTTGGCTCCCCGTCCAAGTGATAGACGATTTCTCCCTCGCAGGAAATGACGGCCCCCGTTGTCTTTTGGGTGCGCGTTACCTCCAGGGGCCGGAAGGTATCGCTAAAGAACGTCGGCGCGGCCAGGGCCAGTTTCCACTTGCTGGCGTTTTGCACTTCCACCATATCCAGCTTGCCGTCGGTCAGGTCTGCCCGCGGGGCGATTTTAAAGTTGCTTCCGTATTGCGTGCCGTTGGCAAATACCAAGGTCAGCGGCGATAAAATTTCGTCTTTTCCGTTGTACTGTACGCGCAAAGTTTTCGGGCGGTAGGAAAATACGGCCCGGGCCCCCAATTTAAAATAAGGCCACATCCCCCGCCGGCCGCTTTGGGCGTATTGGGCAAAATCCTTGGCGATTTGCGCCTCTATGCCCACTCCGGCCAAGTTAAAAAAATATTCCCCGTTGGCTTGCCCTACGTCGCAAGACAGCGGCTTGGCCTTTTGCAAAGCGGCCCAAGCCTGCTCGTATTGCAGCGGAATGCCCAGTTCCCGTGCCAGCCCGTTTCCCGAGCCTTTGGGCACAATCCCTAGGGCGGTTTGCGTGCCGACCAATACCTTTGCGGTTTCATTGATCGTGCCGTCGCCTCCGGCCACGATAATTTGCCCGTAGCCGTCCTTGACGGCTTGCGCGGCCAGTTCCGTGGCGTGCCCGGCGTATTTGGTAAAGGCGCCATCCGCTTGCGGGAAATTAATCCGCGCCGCGCGCTCTAAAGTCGCGCGGTCTTGGCGTTTGCCCCCGCTAATGGGGTTGATAATCACAAAGGTCTTCATAATTTTTTAATTTCTTCTTCTTTTTGCAAAACGTCCTCACGCTTGAGTTCGCGCAGGGTGTCGCAGAGGCGTTCGGTTTTAAGCAAGTTACAGCCGATACCCGCCACCTTGCCGCCCAGCCCGGCCAAAAAAATCATAAACAGCGCAAACAAGGACAGATTGAGCACCTCATTGACCATGTTCGCATCTACTTGCACGGCCCCGTATTGGGTGTTAATGGCCCAGGGTTTTAACTGCAGCACCTGCACGACGGGTTTTTTGTGTACAAAGGTTTGGTACATCCCGTTAAAAGCAAAAAATAAAACGGCCAGCCCTATCAAAAGCAATAAATATCCGGTTATTCTGTGTGCCATACGCTTCTTGCAGCTCCCCAAAGGGGGCGGCCCTCCTGTGATTTGGTATAATTTATTATATATATATCCGCGCGCGTCCGCCAAGGGCCGTATTTTATGCTATAGGACAAATTATGAAAAGTACCGAAGTCAGAAACAGTTTTTTACAATTTTTTAAATCCAAGGGCTTGCCTGTTTTGCCCTCCAGTTCTTTGGTCCCGCATAACGATCCCACCTTGCTTTTTACTTCCGCGGGCATGGTGCAGTTTAAGGCCAACTTTTTGGGCATAGACCACCGCCTCAAAAACGCCGCCACCTGCCAAAAATGCGTACGCACCACCGACATTGACAGCGTGGGCTTTACCGAGCGGCACCTGACCTTTTTTGAAATGTTGGGCAATTTTTCGTTCGGGGATTATTTTAAGAAAGAGGCCATTGCCTGGGCGTGGGAATATTTGACCCAGGTTCTCAAGTTAGACCCTGAAAAGCTCTATGTCAGCATTTACAAGGGCGGCATCGCCCCGCGCGACGAGGAAGCCTATAACACCTGGCTGCAATATGTGCCCAAAGAGCGTATCTTTGAGTTAGACGAAGCTGACAACTTTTGGACCATGGGTCCCACCGGTCCGTGCGGCCCGTGTACGGAAATTTATTATGATTTTGGCGACAAGGGCTGCAAAAACCCGCATTGTGATATTACCTGCGATTGCGGCCGCTTTGTGGAAATTTGGAACATTGTGTTTGAAAGCTACAACCGCCAAGAGGACGGTTCTCTGCAGCCTCTGCCGCAAAACAATATTGATACGGGCATGGGGCTGGAGCGTTTGGTCATGGCGATGCAGAGCAAACGCAATATTTTTGAAACGGATTTATTCACTCCGCTGACCGACGCCGCCAAAGAAATTTTGCACATTACGGGCAAAACCCCGCAGGAAATTTCCGCCCTGCGCATTATTGCCGACCATGTGCGCAGTTCTTCTTTTCTGATTGCAGAAGGCATTTTGCCCGCCAACGAGGGCCGCGGCTATATTTTGCGCCGCCTGATTCGCCGCGCGGCGCGTTATGCCAAACTCATGGGCAGCCAAAAGCCGTTTTTGTACACCTTGGCTAAAAAGGTCAGCCAAATTTTTGACGGTTTGTACCCGGAAATTGATAAAAACTTGCCGCACATTGAGGAAGTGCTCAGAACGGAGGAAACCCTTTTCTTTAATACCTTGCAAAACGGAGAGGAAAAGCTGTCTGCCTTGCTGGTCAAAAAAGGCCCAATGCTCAGTGGAGAGGATGCATTTTACTTGCACGAAACCTTTGGGTTTCCGCTGGAATTGACGCGCGAAATCGCCGCGGCGCAGGGCGTGAAGGTGGACGAAGAAGGCTACCAAAAAGCCAAGGAGGCCGCCGCCGCCAAAAGCCGCAGTTACGCCGACGAATTTTCCAAGGAAAAAGTAAAGGAATTTCAACGCTTGGAAAACACCCTGCCGGCCACGGTGTTTACGGGTTATGAAACCTTGACGCAAAAGGCCCGCGTGCTGGCACTGCTCAACAAAGATTTTGAAGAGGTCAAAAGCCTGTGCGGCGAGGGATACGCCGTGTTTGACCGTACTTCTTTTTACGCCGAATGCGGCGGGCAGGTGGGTGATATCGGCCAAGTGCAAAAGGACGGCCAAACCATTGCCCAAGTAACTGATGTGCAAAAGCCGTTGGGCAAGGTCTATTTGCACCAAGTAAACGGCACCTTGCAAGTGGGAGAAGAAGTGCTGTTGGCAGTGGAGAAAGCCACCCGCTTGCGCACCACGGCCAACCACAGCGCTATTCACCTCCTCCATGCCGCCTTGCGCCAAGTGTTTGGCAGCGGCGTGCACCAGAGCGGTTCTTTTGTGTCGGCCCAACGCTTGCGTTTTGACTATACCTTGTCCAAAAATCCGACAGCGGACGAGTGGAAAAAGGTATGGCAAACTGTACAAGAGGCCATAGAGGCCGCCTTGCCCGTGCGCTGTGAGGAACGCCCTCTTAAGGACGCGGCCCGCTTGGGCGCGGTAACCTTGCTGGGCGAAACCTATGCCGACCCGGCCCGCTTTGTGCTCATGGGAGGCAGTTTTGAGGAGCCGGCAAAGAAATACAGCTTGGAACTGTGCGGCGGTACGCATGTGTCCAACACCGCACAAGTCATCACGGTGGTGCCCTTGAAAGAGGGCTCCTTGTCGGCCGGGGTGCGTCGTATTGAAGCCGTGGCCGGTCCGGCGGCTTTGGACTATTTAAAACGCGTCAACTGTGAGGTGGAAAAAATGGCCGCCCGCTTGACCGTCCCCGTGCCGGAAGTGGGCCCGCGCTTGAACCAGCTTTTGGATGAAATCCGCGAAGTGAAGAAAGACTACAGCGCCTTCCGCGAGCGGACCTTGGCCGCCGGCGGCGTGGAGCAGATGTCCTTTACCATGAAGAATGGGGCCACCTTGGTGATGCAAAGGGCCGAAGGCGCCCAACCGCGCGAATTGCGCTCCATTGCCGATACCATTGGCCAAAAATATGAAAAGGCCCTGATTATCGTGGCCAGTGACCACGAGGGGAAACGCTCCTTTGTAGTCAAAATGGCGGGCAAATTGCAAAATACGGATGCCTTGCAGGTGGCTAAACAAATTGCTGCCTCGCTCCATGGGCGGGCCGGCGGCCGGCCGGATTTTGCCCAAGGCGGCGGCGAAGCCAAAAAGCCCTGGCAGGAGTTTTTGTCCTCGGCCAAAGAAATCCTGTAAGCCAAGGATATTTTTAAGAGGGCTGGGAAGATACCCCGGCTCTCTTTTATGCGTGTAGGCAGGACCCAAAAGAGACCTAGGTCCATAATATGACGGGAAATAGGTCTTAGGACCCTCGCTATAAACAATAAAAAAATTTATTCTATAAGCAGAAAGGAATTTAAAAAGAAAAGGAGAAAGAAATGAAAAAGATGGTGTTGCTGTTGGCTGTTGCTTTGATTTTACCGGGTATTGCTGCTGCCCAAAGATATGACTATGCCGGCCGTGAAGGTAAGATGATGGCCACGGGCGAATGGCTGTGGAAAAAGGTTGAGCAAAAGAAAAAGCAAAAGAAAGAGCAAAAAAAGGCCGAACAAAAAGCCGAGCAGAAACCGACGCAAGCGCCTAAAATGGTTTCTAAAGAATACTTTTATGTAGGTCGCGAGGGCAAGATGATGGCCACAGGCGACCTGATTGGACAGATGTTCTCTAACGAGGGTACCCCGCAGAAGAAAGCCACGGTTTCCACCTCCTCCACCCGCAAAGATGTCCCGCAGAATTACTACTATGTGGGCCGCGAGGGTAAGATGATGGCTGCGGGAGACTTGCTTTGGAAAGCTTTAAAGAAGCAATCTGATAAGGCCGCCGCCAAAGCCGCCGCTCAAGAAGAAAAGAATACCGAAAGCAAAAAATAAAGTATTTTCTTTTATCTCCCCGTGCGAGTGGTGCTTCGTACGGGGATTTTTTTGGAAAGAGTGGAAAATACATAAAACTTAAAAACCGCCCCTTGTGGGACGGTTTTTAAATTTTGGTAGGGATAGGATTCGGCCACAAGTCGCCTCGTTGACTCTCGGCGCTCGCGGCCCCGCCTCGCGGTTTTTGCCTTTCGGCCCGCGGGCCTCAAACAAAAACATCGCTGCGGCTTTCTCATCCTCGCCACGCAAAGCAGTTTGCGTGGCTCCTATACATAAAACTTAAAAACCGCCCCTTGCAGGACGGTTTTTAAATTTTGGTAGGGATAGGATTCGGCCACAAGTCGCCTCGTTGACTCTCGGCGCTCGCGGCCCCGCCTCGCGGTTTTTGCCTTTCGGCCCGCGGGCCTCAAACAAAAACATCGCTGCGGCTTTCTCATCCTCGCCACGCAAAGCAGTTTGCGTGGCTCCTATACATAAAACTTAAAAACCGCCCCTTGCAGGACGGTTTTTAAATTTTGGTAGGGATAGGATTCGGCCACAAGTCGCCTCGTTGACTCTCGGCGCTCGCGGCCCCGCCTCGCGGTTTTTGCCTTTCGGCCCGCGGGCCTCAAACAAAAACATCGCTGCGGCTTTCTCATCCTCGCCACGCAAAGCAGTTTGCGTGGCTCCTATACATAAAACTTAAAAACCGCCCCTTGCAGGACGGTTTTTAAATTTTGGTAGGGATAGGATTCGAACCTATGTAGGGCGTAGCCCGACGGTTTTACAGACCGTTGCTTTTGACCACTCAGCCACCCTACCGAATAAAATGGGTTTGGCTGTTACGTATCATATTATAACAAAAAAGGCCCGGGGCTGTCATTGTCTTTGTGTGATTTGTATCAAAAAGCAGAAAACCCGGGCCAAAATTGATAAAATACCCTTATGCAAAACAGTGCCGAAACCCCTTTGATGAAGCAGTATAACCAAATCAAAAACCAGTATCCGGGCATCATTTTATTCTTTCGTTTGGGCGACTTCTATGAAATGTTTGACGAGCAGGCCCGCGAGATCAGCAATCTGCTGAGCCTGACGCTGACCCAACGCAACGGTGTACCCATGTGCGGTATTCCCTTTCACGCGGCCGCTACTTACATCGGGCGTTTGCTCAAGGCGGGCAAAAAGATAGGGATTTGCGAGCAAATCAGCAGCGGCCCCGCCGAGGGAAAGAACAAGCTTTTTGAGCGCAAGGTCATCCGCGTCATCACGCCGGGCACCGTCATGGAAGACAATATGCTGGACGCCCACCGTTCTAATTTTTTGGTCTGTCTGCGCTGTACGGGCGCGGGCTGGGGGTTGGCTTGTGTGGAGGTGTCCACCGGCGAGTTTTGGGTAACGCAATACCAAAAGGACCCGCACCTGACGAATTTGGCCGCCGCCTTGGCCTCTATTCACCCGGCTGAAGTGGTCGCGGAGGAAAAAACCCTGCAACAGCTGGAGCAGGCGGGGTGTCTGCCGCCGTATTTGCCCCGCACGCCCTTAAGCCCCTTGGACGAGGAGGAGGCCTTGCCCCCGTCTTGGCCGCCTTTGGCACAATGGAAGGGCAAGCCGCTGGCTCTTTCCTGCGCGTTGGCCGTGCGGCATTATATTTCCGCCAATGAACCGGGCGTCAAAGACACGTTGGTGCCAACTTACCGGGAATTAAACCGATTTTTACAAGTGGATGAAAACGCCGTCAACTCCTTGGAGCTGGTACGCAGCCAAGACGGCACGCGCCAAGGCAGCCTGGGGGCCTTGCTGGATCACACGCAAACCGCTTTTGGCAGCCGCCTGTTGCGCGAGTGGATTTTGCATCCTTCTTTGTCGGTGCCGGAAATCCGCCACCGCCAAGACAGCGTGGCCGGGCTGATACAAAATCAGCAGGCCTTGGCGGATTTGATGTCCATTTTGCAGAATATTTCCGACGTGGAACGCATGATGACGCGCGTGGCCGCCGGGACAGCTTCCCCGCGTGATTTGGGCGGGATGCGCCAGTCCTTGCTTCATGCCGAGCCGTTGCACCGTTGGCTGGAAAAATACGGCGAAGCGGTGGCTCCCCGGCTGAAACAACAATTTGAGGCTGTCTATCCCGCCGCACAGGAAATGTCGCGCCTGCTGTACGAGGCCATAAACGAAGAGCCCCCCTTGCGCTTGGGCGATGGCAATATCATCCGGCCGGGCTACCGGGCGGAATTGGACGAACTGCGCGCCTTGCGCAGTGGCAGCGGACAGGCTTTGGAACAGTTGTGCCAGCGCGAGCGGGAAAAAACGGGCATTTCCAATATGAAGTCAGGCTATAACTCCGTTTACGGCTACTATTTGGAGGTTACCAAAAGCCAAACGGAAAAGGTCCCCTACCACTATGTCCGCAAACAGACGCTGACCAATGCCGAGCGTTACATTACGGAAGAATTAAAGGATTTAGAAAACAAAATTTTAAACGCGGACAGCCGCATTTTGCATTTGGAAAGCGCTTTGTTTGATGAGGTGCGCAAGATTTTGGCTGCGCGCTTGGCCCCATTGAAGATTTTTGCCCAGATCGCCGCGGAGCTGGACGTGTATTTATCCTTGGCGATGGCGGCGATGAAGTATCATTATGTCCGGCCCGAGGTCAACGAGGCCACCTCCTTGGCTTACAAAGCCGGACGCCACCCGATTGTGGAGTCCCTTTTGCCGGCGGGGGCTTTTGTGCCCAATGATTTGGATTTGGACGGACACCACACCCAGCTGATGTTGCTGACCGGGCCCAACATGGGCGGCAAGAGCGTGTTTCTCAAGCAAACGGCTTTAATCGTGATTATGGCGCAGATGGGCTCTTTTGTTCCGGCCCAAGCGGCCACGGTGGGAATTGTGGACAAAATTATGACGCGTATCGGTGCGCACGATGCGTTGCAGCGGGGCAATTCCACCTTTATGGTGGAGATGACGGAGGCGGCGCATATTTTGGCTTCCCAAACGCCGCGCAGTTTGATTTTGCTGGACGAAGTGGGCCGCGGCACCTCTACCTTTGACGGCATTTCTATTGCGTGGGCCATGGTGGAATATATGCACAATCCGCGTGGCGGGGCCAAGGTGCTTTTTGCCACGCACTATTTTGAGCTGGTGGATTTGGAAAGCAAATATCCCAGCGTAAAAAACTTTCATGTGGACGCCAAGGAATACCAAGACGCGCAAGGGCAAAGCAAGTTGGCGTTTTTGTATCAGATTTTGCCCGGCGCGGCCGACCAATCCTACGGCATTCATGTGGCGGAAATTGCCGGATTGCCCGCGGCGGTAACGGTGCGCGCGCGCAAGGTGCTTAAAGATTTAGAGGCCAAAAAGGGCTCTAAAATCTCTGCCAAGGAAAAGGACCCGGTCCAAGATTTGTTTTCTGCGCCTATCGTGCAGGAAATTAAAATGACCGACCCGGATAAACTAACCCCTTTGGCGGCCCTGCAGCTGATTTGCCAGTGGAAGAAACGGATAAACAATGAATAAAATCAAGGTACTAGACGAAGAAACCGCCAGCCGGATTGCCGCCGGGGAAGTCATAGAACGCCCGGCCGGGGTACTCAAGGAATTGCTGGAAAATTCCATAGATGCCGGGGCGCGCCAGGTGCATATAGATTTGGAAGGCGGCGGGCGGGAGCTGATCCGTATTCACGACGACGGCTGCGGCATGACCCCGGCGGATTTGGCCGCCAGCGTGTTGCGCCATGCCACCAGCAAAATTACCCGCTTTGAAGATTTAAATGAGCTGCATACGTTTGGCTTTCGCGGCGAGGCCTTGTACTCCGTGGCGGCGGTGTCTAAGATGACGCTGACCAGCTGCACCGAAGGGGGAGAAGGTTCGCGCTTGGAGGTGGCGGGGGGAAAGGTGCTGTCGCAAAGTCCGGCCCCTGCCGTACGCGGCACGACCGTGGAAATACGCGATTTATTTTATAATGTGCCCGCGCGGCTGAAGTTTTTAAAGAGCGTTTCGTACGAGCGGGCCTGCTTGCTTAAGATAGTAGAGGAAAGCGCCTTGGCCAATTTATCTGTGGAATATACGGTCCTCAGTTCCGGGCGGGAGGTTTACCGTCTGCCGTCTCAAACGGGGTCTTTGCAGCAGGCCGTTTTGGCCCGCGCGCGGTGCATTTTGGGCGAGGAAGCCGGGGCCGGATTGGTTTTTAAAGAATTTGCAGATTTGGGTTTAAGGATTTTCATCACGCCGCCGGACAAATTGGTGGCCTCGCGTGATTTGCAGTTTATGTTTGTCAACCGCCGCCCGGTGGAGAGCAAAACGGTGCAACAGGCCGTTTACAAGGCGTATCAAAATGTCCGCCCCAAGGACCGCCACCCGGCTTTCCTGCTTTATATGGATTTGGATCCGGCGTCCTTTGACGTCAATATTCATCCGCAAAAGCGCGATATCCGCTTTGCTGACGAACACGCCATGTTTGCCGCTGTTTCCAAAGCGGTGGCAGAAACGGTGTTTTCCTCAGCGCGTCCCGTACAAATACAAGTCCGCGCCCCGCAGGCGGCGGCTCCTGCTGCGCCGCGTGCGCCCTTGCCGCCGTGGCCGGAGATGACCCCAGCCCCCCAGGCTTCGGCTGGACTTTTTGAACCGGAACCGGGCGAAGTGCGCGGCGTCCCCGCCGCTCCCGCGCCGGAGTTTGCCCCGCAAGCCGTGTTTACCGCACGCGAAACCGAGGACCCCGTCCCCTACCGCGCCGTCAGCAGTGAGTTTGCCGCTCCGTCCGCAGTGCATTCATCTGTCCCTGCGGCCGCGGCGGAGAGTTCTCCCGCGTGGTGGCATGGCCCGTATCACTATTTGGGCCAGTTAGAGAAAACCTACCTGCTTTTTGAAAACCCGGAAGGCTTGGTGCTTATAGACCAGCACGCCGCCCAAGAGCGCGTCCTGTTTGAACATTATTTGACTGCTTTTGAAGAACGCAAGGTGCAGGTGCAGGAGCTGATTTTCCCTATTCATGTGGACCTGCCCCCCAGCAATGCCGAAAGCCTGATGAGTTGGGCCCCGTGGCTAAAAGAGGCGGGTTTTGATTTGACGCAGTTTTCGCCGCGCACGGTGCTGGTAAACACGGTGCCGTCCCTGTTGCGCTTTAAAGAGGATGATATGAAGGCTTTTGTGCAATCCTTGGCGCAAATCGTGGGCGATCCGGCTAAGGCCAGCGAACAGCTCAAGCGCAATATGGTGGCATTGTTGGCCTGCAAAAAGGCGATTAAAGCCCATGACCAAATTTCCGCCGCAGAGGCGGAGGGCCTTTTGGAAAATATGAAGAAATGCAAGGACGGTATGCACTGCCCCCACGGACGGCCGTGCGTGGCCGTATTGCGTACAAAGGATATTGCCAAATTGTTTGGCCGATAAGGGGCTTGAAAACCTTTGCTTTCTACACCGTATGGACTTTCTTTTTCTGGCAGTGGCTGTTGCCTTTACTTAAATAACGGGAAAATGGAGGATGCTGAGCAGAGACACCTCAGCACAACAGCATTTTATGAACGGCGAAACGACACCACGGCGAAAGCGGTTGAGATCCCCGATAGAAGCATTCGGGGATGACGACATTTTATAAACGGCGTGTCCCGTCCGCTTCGTCATTTCCGCGCGGGTGGCCTGCAAGGGCCCGGGGCTGTTCCGTCCATACCGTCATTGCTGAAAGTGGGTCGGCGCGCAGGGTGCGGCAATTCTAGCCCGTCCATGCCGTCATTCCCGAGGGTCGTAATCGGGAATCCCAGCCTTATTGCCGTTCGTCTTTTCGCTGTTCAATCAAACGGGGTCATCCTGAAAAGTTTTAGTTCAGGATCTTCCATTTTTCTAGTAGTTGTCGTTGCTTTGGTTAATAAACGACTTGGGAAAATGGAAGATGCTGAGCAGCGGCTCCTCAGCACGACGCTAATTTTTATGAACGACGAACAACAAAACGGCGAAAGCGGTTGAGATCCCCGATAGAAGCATTCGGGGATGACGACATTTTA
>CAVDMZ010000033.1:0-11732 GCA_963610115.1 Duodenibacillus sp. | reverse complement strand
AAGGCCACCGACGTTAATACTCCAATGATGAGTATAACGACCAACAACTCTGTCAACGTAAAGCCGCCTAAACGGCCCGTAGAACGGTTTTTCATAAAAAAGCTCCTTTTTCTCTAAAATTTGCCTACAATCAAAATTTACCAAAAAAAAAACATTAGGCAAGTGTTTTAAAAAGGGGAGCCCACTTCCCCGACGACAAAAAGGAAAAAGGAAACTCCCCGGGCATAAATCCGGGGAGTTTCATTAAGAGAAGTTTAAAAAAAGGTCTTTACTAAATAAATTCTTAAAACCAACCGAAGCGTTTTTTAGTGGCCGCCGGAGGGACCGGGTCCGCGCTGACCACCCCTAACACCCGGTTTTTTTCGTCCACGACCGGGACCACCGGCTGCCCTTGCAAAAGCAGTTCCCGCACCTGTGCTAAGCAAGCCTGTGGGGGCAAGCCCTTGGCCTCTGTCATCACAGAGCCGGCCGTGCTGGCAGGCGCATAAAAGGCCAGTTCCGCCGTGCGGAGAAACCCCTTGAGCGTGCCATCTTTGGCGCACACCAAACAGGCGGCGGGTAATTTTTTGCGGGGCAAGGTCTTTAGTTTTTCAATCAAATCGGCCAGTTTGGCCTCCGTGCGGAAAGCCAAAAAATCGCCGCTCATCCGCGCTCCGGCGCTTTGCGGCGGCCACGCGTTAAACCCGGCCAACGCATTTATAATATGCTCGGGCAATAAGGTTTTCATCTTTTCGCGCTGCGGCTGGGAAAAGGCCTCAAACACCTTTACCGCTTGCGGCAAGGCCAAGCGCGAAAGCACATACGCCGCCTGACGGGCCGGCAGACGCCGCAAAATGGCGGCCGCGGCGGCGGGCTCCATGGGATTTAAACACGCCATCACGCTTTCCGCCTTGAGCGGCTTTAAGAGCAGCACGGCCTCGTGCGTAGCCAAAGCCCCCAAAGCTTGGGCGGCAGCTAACGGAGCAGCGGAAATAAATTTTTCCGTTACCCACGGGGTCAAATTAAAATGGCCGTTCTTCATATGCGTTGCTCTCAAAATGAAACCTTTAAAAAATGCCTGTTTTTATTATAATAAATATTATGCACACACCGCGCAAATGCCGCATACGCCGGGAGGCTTTATGTTTTTTGATAAACCCATACATGATTTAACTTTTCAAGACCTCGTGGCTTTTTGCCAAAAGCAAGTGCCCGAGGGAAAACAGCTGGACTACAAATATCTCTTGCCCAAAAACAAGGAGAAATTCGCCAAGGTCATCGCCTCGTTTGCCAATGCCTTAGGCGGCACGGTCATCATCGGCGTCAATGACGATAAAAACGACAAACCCCGCCCCCCCTTTACAGGTATTGCCTACCACGAAAAAATGCGCAATACCATAGAGGATATCATTCAAACCTACATTGACCCGGTGGTGTTTGTGGATGTAAATATTTGCGTCAGCCCCGACGGGCAGCGGATGTTTGTGGTGGTCAATATTCCCCAAAGCAACCTGACCCCGCACCTGGTGGGCAAGCTCAAACGCGCCTACATCCGCACCGGACAAAGCAGCCGCCCGGAAATTTTGGTCCACCCTGACAAACTGCCTTGGCTGCTCAACCACCGCAAAAAATCTGAACGGTTGCGCCACATTTTATATGACAAAGCCGAAAGCCACTTTGAAAACTACTTAAAAACAAAAAACATTTCCCCCGCTGGGATGACCGTGGCTACGCTGTCGCTGCTGCCGCTGTACCCGCAAGAGCCACTGACCGATTACCGCCGCCTGCCCCAGCTGATTGCCGCCTGTGCGCCGCAGCTGGCCCAAGCGCCGCATATGGCCCTGCAGCCCGTGCAAGACGGCGCCGCCCTGATAGACGGACGCGCCTGCCACCGCATGGTGGAGTTCAACAGTTACGGCTTGCTGATGGATAAGTGGGACGCCTCCCAAACCGTACCCTTCAACGGCCACGACACCCGCGCGCTGGACTTTGCCGCACTGGCCCGCCACACCGTGGCATTCCTGCTTCGGGCAGAGGCCTTTTTTAACAAGCTCTCTTTTGGCGGCCCCTTGTACTTTCGTCTCAAGCTGACCAATGCGCGCGGCCTGCGCTCCTTGTACCAAAACCAAGCCGCCACAGTGCTGGAGGATTACTTGCGCTTAGACGACAATTACAATATGGCCCAAATCGCGGCACAGCGGGAAAGCCTTTGCCAAAACATCCTGCAAGCGGCGGCGTGGTCCTTGGGGCTGCGTTTGGACGACGGGGAAATCACCGCCTTAGTGCGCCGGCTGTTGGAGGAGATCAAATGAAGAAAGGTTTTTCACTCATTGAACTCATCGTTTGCGTGATTATTCTGACCGTGCTGACCGCGCTGGCGGTGCCGTATTATTTCAATGCCGTACAAACCGCGCGCAACACCGAAGGGGTCATTTGGTGGAACCAGCTCAAGCGCAAGGCCCACGGCCAAAATATGACGGCCGAGCGCGCCGCCTCTTACGAACGCAAGGTCAATGAAGAGGGAAATCTCAAATACTTTACTCTCAAGCTCTTCTGCCGCATCAAACCCGGCAATGAGCTCTGCTGGGAGGGCGAACTGCATGTAAAAAATCCTTCCCAACGCATCCAATATTTTCTGGCCACGCAGGACAATTTTATGACCCTAACCTGCGTACCCCTCAACGAGGCGGGCAAGAGTTTCTGCCAAGGCTGGACCGGGCAAGAGAGCGGCCCGGACACTGAAATAGAAGGCCGCCCCGCCTACACCGTGCATTTTTAAACAGAATTTCGCTATAGAAAACGCCTGAAATTTGCTATGATGTAGGTATGCAAAAAACGGTAAAAATCGGCCCTATTAAAATTTCCAATAAACTCCCGCTGGTGTTTATGGCAGGCACCTGCGTCATTGAAAGCGAAGAACACTACCTAAACACCGCGCAGACACTCCAAAAAATCATCGCCAAGACGGGACACCCTTATATTCTAAAGGCTTCGTTTGACAAAGCCAACCGCACCTCGCTCAGTGCTTACCGCGGCCCGGGATTAGCCAAGGGCTTGGCCATTTTAGAAAAGGCCAAACGCCTTACGGGGCTGCCTTTGGTGGTGGACGTACACGAACCGTGGCAGGCCGAAGAGGTCGCCCGCGTGGCCGATATCTTGCAAATTCCCGCTTTTTTGTGCCGCCAAACCGATCTGGTGCTGGCCTGCGCCGCCACCGGCAAGGCCGTCAATGTCAAAAAAGGCCAGTTTTTGGCCCCCGGTGCTATGGAGCAAATCATCAAAAAAATTGAGTCCGAAGGCAACCGCAATATTCTGCTGACCGAACGCGGCGAATGTTTCGGCTACGGTGATTTGGTGGTGGATATGCGCGCGCTAGAAATCATGAAACAATTTGGCTACCCCGTGATTTTTGACGCCACCCACTCCGTGCAAAAACCCGGGGCCTTGGGGTGCGCCACCGGAGGCAACCGCGCCATGGCCCCCGTGCTGGCCAAGGCCGCCACGGCGCTGGGAATTGCCGGGGTGTTTTTTGAAGCGCACCCGCAGCCGGAAAAGGCCCTTTCTGACGGGCCCAATTCGCTGGATATGAAACAGGTTACGCAAATGACCCGCCAGCTGAGCCGTTTGGACGCCTTGGTAAAAACCTTTTAACGCCTTATGAGCCAACCCTTTACCCCCACCTTCAAGTGGCATTTAAAAGTCTGGGCCGGGCTGCTGGCCTTGTGCGTCGTGGCGTTTTTTGTTTTATCCTATGTGGGCAAACAGCTGCCCGCGCCGTATCAAAAGAAAACTCCAGCCCCTGAAACCACCCCGTGGCTGAACAAGTAGAGGCTCTGAAATGAAACTAAACCGACAAGATATTTTTAAAACCGCCCGGCATGTACTGGACGTGGAACACAAGGCCTTGGCCTTGTCGCGCAAAAGCTTGGACGAGGGCTTCTTTAAAGCCGTGCAGGCCTGCGCCCAAACCAAGGGGCGCGTCGTGGTGCTGGGCATTGGTAAGAGCGGTCTGATTGGGCGCAAAATCGCCGCGACGCTGGCTTCTACCGGCACACCGTCTTTCTTTGTGCACCCGGTGGAGGCTTTGCACGGAGATTTGGGGATGATTGTCAGCGGGGACGTTATCTTGGCTATTTCCTTTTCAGGCCAGACGGAAGAAATCAACAAAATTTTGCCCTCGCTGGCGCGGCGCAAACTGACCATTATTTCCATGACCGGGCACGAAAATTCCAAGCTGGCCCTGATGTCAGATATTCACATCAAAATTTACATTGACCGCGAAGCCTGCCCTTACAATTTGGCCCCCACCGCCTCCACCACCGCCACCTTGGCCGTGGGCGACGCGCTGGCCGTGTGCCTGATGCAGGTTAAACATTTTGAAAAGAGCGACTTCGCGCTCTTCCACCCGGGCGGGTCCTTGGGCAAGCTCCTCACCCAGCAAGTAAAGGATTTGATGCGCAAGGGCAAAAATAACCCCACCATCGGCGAAAAAGCCACCGTCAAGGACGCGCTGCTGGTCATGACGCAGAGCAATGCCGCCGGAGCCACCAGCATTGTAGATAAAAAGGGCAAGCTGCTGGGGTATTTTACCGACGGAGATTTGCGCCGGGAATTGCAACGCGGCGAAAGCATCATCAACAAAAAAATCTCTGAAGTAATGACGAAAAACCCGTACCACATTTTAGATACGGCCCCCGCCATAGACGCGGCCAAAATGATTCACGCCACCCATGTGGATAACATCCCCGTACTGGACAAAACGGGCAAAGTGGTGGGCATTATTGACGAAAAGGACCTCATTGAATTTATTGCCTTACTGGATAAAAAAGCATGAAGAAATTCGCGGCCTTTCTTTTAGGATGTGCCCTGCTCGGCGCCTGCAGCGGGAAAGAATCCTTTTCCCCGGACGACGGCGATATACAGCGGGCAATAAATGTGTCCCTCTTTGAATCCAAGGACAGCCAAAAGAAATGGGTTTTGCGCGCCGACGAGGTGGACTTTGCCGATTTAAACAGTGCCGTGCTGCACAATCCGCGCCTGCTGCTGCGCGAAAACGGGCAAGACAGCGCCCAAGTCAGCGGCGACCGAGGCACCTTTAACTATTCCAAAAAATTGGTTAGCATAGAAGGGCACGCACAGGTCCGCTCCTTTAAGGAAAAAGTAACCCTCTCCACCAACCGCTTTTTTTACGACGTAGACAAAGACCGCATTTGGTCTGACCAAAAGACCGTCGTCGTACGCGGTAAGGGCAAAATCACCGCCCGCGGCGGGATTGAAACCGACTCTAAACTGGTTAAAATTGAATTTAAAAAACAAAGCACCCAGCTGCCGGACGATTTAAAACAAGTGCCCGGGGTGAAGGCATGAAGCGGCTTTTGTGGCTTTTGCCGGCGTGCGCCGTGCTGGGCGGGTGTTTTTCTTTGCATAAAGAAAAGCAGCTGACCGTGCCCGCGCCTGCCTTAAACGCCGCACAAACCGCCGCCGGACAAAAGGCCCAGCAACTCAAGGAAAAGAAGGACAAAGCCAAGGAATTTCCCACCGTTTTAGGCGGCGTGGTTTCCAGCGACCGCTGGGTCGTTTACACGGCCAAAGAGGAAGAAGAATTTGAAGGCCATGTGCATTATGACAACGGCACGTACGCCTTCCGCTCCGACTATGCGCTCTCCCAGCGCAAAAAGAATTTATTTACGGCCCGGGGCCATGTGTTTGCCCGCACCACCGACGAGGACGGAACCGCCTATGCGCTGCAGGCCGACCAAGCCCGCTACAATTACGCCACCGGGCAGGGCCAAGCCTTGGCCCAGGGCAAAAACCCAATTACGCTGACCTACCAAACCGTCGCCGGCGACCGCGTAACCGCGCGGGCCCAAAAGGCGGAGTTTAACACCCGGCAAAAAATTTATATTCTCTCCGGCTCGGCTTTTATCACATACCAAAACGCCGCCGGGGAAGAAAGCACCTTGCAAGCCCAGCGCATTACCGCCCGCCAGCAGGACCAGTACGCCCTGCTGGAGGGAGAGGCCGAAGTAAAAAACGCCGATTATACCTTGCAAGCCGACACCCTGGAGTACGACGGAAAAAACCAAATGGCCTACGCCTATGGGCGGCGGCCCTTGGCCCAGGGAAAAACCGAGGACGGCACATTTGCTATAATAGCAGACAAGGTAACCGCCCAAACCGCCACGCGCCAAATCCAGCTCAGCGGGCGGGTGCAAGGGTGGGTCGTGTCGGATAAAATCAACCAATCCAAGGCCAATTAATTTTTAGGATACTTTATGCAACTGCGCAGCGAACACGTCATTAAAACCTATAAAGACCGCATGGTGGTCAAGGGAGTGGATATTCACGTCAAATCCGGTGAAATCGTGGGCTTACTGGGCCCCAACGGCGCCGGAAAAACCACTACCTTTTATATGATGGTGGGGTTCATCCGCCCGACACAAGGCCGCGTGTTTATTGACGGCGAAGACGTAACCCCGCTGCCCATGTACGAACGGGCGCGCCACGGGCTGGGGTACCTGGCGCAGGAGCCGACCATTTTTAAGGGGCTGAGTGTAGAGGAAAATCTCTTGGCCGTGCTGGAACGCATTTTGGACGATAAAAAGGAGCAAAAACGCCGCGTGGACGAGCTGCTCAACGAATTTGGCCTAACCAAACTGGCCAAGCAAAAAGCGTGGACCCTCTCCGGCGGAGAAAAACGCCGCATGGAAATCGCCCGCTGCATGATCAGCAACCCCAAAATTATTTTGCTGGATGAGCCGTTTGTAGGCATTGACCCCATTACCGTGTCTGACCTGCGGCATATGATTTTTAAACTCAAGGACAAAGGCCTGGGCGTGCTGATTACCGACCACAATGTGCGCGAGACCCTGCCGCTGACCGAGCGCGCTTACTTGATTTACGACGGGAAAATCTTGGTAGAGGGCGACCAAAACACCCTGCTCAATGACCCCAATGCCCGCCGTCTTTATTTAGGCGAAGACTTCAAAATGTAACGGCTTATGACCCCACACCGCCCGGTTTTTGACCAACTCAAGCAAAACTTTGACCGCACCTTCGCGGCACAGCGGCCCTTTACCCCGCAGGCGCAGGATATTGTGCGTCTGTTTGACGGCTTTTACGCCCTGCTGTGCCAGTACCCGCTGACCCACACGGAAAATGCCACCGCCCTGCTGCCTACTTACGCCCAACAGCTGCAAACCCAATTAATCAATGCCATTTGCCTCTTGCGCGGGAGCAGGGACAACTGCCGCGCCTGCACGCAAGCGGCGCAAAATTTAACGCAGGAATTTATCGCTGCCCTGCCGCAGCTGCAGGAGCTGGTTTTTAGCGATGTACGCGCCGCCTACGAGGGCGACCCGGCCGCCGTGGATGAAATAGAGCCCTTGCTGTGCTACCCCGGCGTGCGGGCCGTGGCGTACCAGCGCATGGCGCATTTCTTGCATGAGCGCGGCGCGCGGATTTTGCCGCGCATCGTAACCGAGCATGCCCACAGTTTAACCGGGATAGACATTCATCCCGGGGCGCAACTCGGGCCGTCCTTCTTTATTGACCATGGCACCGGAGTGGTTATCGGCGAAACCTGCATTATCGGCAAAAACGTCAAAATTTACCAAGGCGTTACTTTGGGAGCAAAAAGTTTCCCCTTGGATGAAAACGGCCACCCCGTCAAGGGAATAAAGCGTCATCCGCGCCTAGGGGACCGGGTCATCATTTACGCCGAAACCACCGTTTTAGGCCCGGTAACCATTGGAGAGGACAGCGTCATCGGCGCCAACAAATGGATTACTTCCGATATCCCCCCGCACAGCAAAATCAATTAATTTTGTCCCATAAAAATACCCCGGGCCGAAAAGGGCCCGGGGTATTTTCTGCGGTAAAAAACTTATAAGGAGCAAGTTCCCGTATTGGTATAGCGGGTCATGCTGTAGCTGTCGCACTGCGTTTCCGTTCCCCCGCAGAACAGCAGGCGGTGTTCGCTGCAGTACCCGCCGCACACCGTGTTGGAGGAATAGGAGGAGGAGCAGTTGCAATAATCTGGGGCAGCCTCTCCTAAATACAAAAACACCGTCCCCTTTTGGTCGCCCCGCGCGCGCACGGCGCACACCGCATTGGGGTATGAGGATGGATAGAGGGAATAGGAAAAATCTTTATTGCTTTTGACGTCCGTATCCAGCTGGTCTAAGCCAAACTGCTTGCTGTAGGTGGCAATATCTTTGTTGTCCATGGTGCGCAATTTGGATTCGCTGAGTTTTTTAAGCAAAATACTCACTTCCGCCACGCGGGATTTTTCCACGGTGCGCTCATACATGGGCACCGCCATGGTAATCAAAATGGTTACAATCAGCACGGCTACCAAGACTTCCACCAACGTAAAACCCTTCTTCATAATCCCCCCTAATCCAACCCATAGATAGCACAAGATTCCCCTGCAGAGGTGGTCTCCGTGCAGGTAAATTCCGTGCCGCTATATGTAAATTTAGCCAAATAGGAGCCTTCCTTTTTGACGATGTTGACACTGCAATCATTATTGAGGGTGTATTCAAACCCGGCCCCGGTCAAGACGCTGCCGCGGCATTTTCCGCCGCTGGCATTGCAGGTAAATCCCGGCGGTAGCAAGGAGGGCTCCCCAATATCCAAACGCCCCAGCCCTAAGCTGCGCACATCAGAGGGCAAAGAGGAATAATTATCCACCCCCCACTCAGACACCAACCGCTGGCAAGAGTCATACATGGCCTTGGCCATGACTTGCGCTTTGGTAAATTTGCTCTTCTCCACCACCTTGCGGTATTGCGGCAAAGCCACGGAGGACAAAATACCGATAATCAACACCACCGTCAAAACTTCTATTAATGTGAATCCTTTCTTCTTCATAGTTATTTCTCGTTCCAAGTAGAGGCCCCCCACACCGTGCAAGCTTTACTCGCCGTTGTGGTCGTGCCGTTGGTACAGGTAAACTGCTGTCCGTCGTAGGAGACTTTGCCCCCGGAGTAATCGCCCTTGATCGCCGTGGCGGTTAAAGACGCGCCGCTCATATCGTAGCGGAAATTGGCCGTGGTCAGCTGGGTATTGTTCGTCCCTGAAAAGGTGCCCTTGACCGTAATATCCAACTTATTAAAACCAAATTTAGACGAAGACGGCAGGGCGGAATAAGAGTCGTAATTGCGCTCCATGGCGCCGCGCTCGCGCGAGTCATAAATGGCGCGCAGCAAGGTTTGCACTTCGGCAATGCGCGCACGCTCCAAGGAGCGGCGGTAATTGGGCAGTGCAATAGAGGACAAAATACCCAACATCAACACCACCACCAACACCTCAATCAAAGTAAACCCCGCCCGGGGGCCGGATGAAAAAATACGCATGATATATTCCCCTTTACGTAAAAATGGTTTTCACTTTATTATAACTAAATCTTGCCCCTTTGCCAACTGCCCGGCGCGCGCCAAATTTGCTATGATATCTAACGGCCCGGAAGGGGGCGCCCCAATTTGCCCGGGCGGAGATTTTATGAGAATTCAAGACGATATTCAGCTGGACTATTGCGACGTGCTGCTGCGCCCCAAACGCTCGGCGCTGTCCTCGCGCTCGCAAGTGGAAGTCCTGCGCCAATACACCTTCCGCTGGTGCCCGCGCGCCCTGCAGGGCACGGGCATTATCTCGGCAAATATGTTCACCACCGGCACCATGCAAATCGCCCGGGAAATGCAAAAGCAGCATTTGTTTACCGCCCTGCACAAACATTACGCGGCGGAAGAATTGCTGGCCTTTTTAAAGGACAATGCCAAACTCTTTGGCAGCAATGATTTGATTTTTGTCAGCTCCGGCGTATCGGACGCGGATTATGAGAAATTAAAGGCCGTCATGGACAGCGGGCTGGTACACAATATTTGCATTGACGTGGCCAACGGCTATTCCCCCTACTTGGTCAACTACGTGCAAAAGGTACGTAAGACTTGGCCGCAATGCCTGATTATGGCGGGCAATGTAGTTACCGGAGATATGACGGAGGACTTGATTCTAAGCGGCGCAGACATCGTCAAAGTGGGTATTGGGCCCGGCTCGGTCTGCACCACGCGCAAGCTGACCGGAGTGGGACGGCCGCAATTTTCCACCGTCATAGAATGTGCCGACGCGGCCCACGGCGTGGGCGGAATGATTTGCGCCGATGGGGGATGCACGGTGCCGGGCGACGTGTGCAAAAGTTTTTGCGCCGGGGCGGATTTTGTGATGTTGGGCGGTATGTTGGCCGGGCACGAGGAAAGCGCCGGAGAGCTGTGCGTCAAACATTTCCAAACCGACGAAGTGGAAATGATAGACGACAAAACCTGCGCCCTGCATATGGAAGAAAAACAATTTAAAAAATTCTATGGCATGAGCTCGCAATACGCCCAACAAGCCCACTACGGTGGGATGAAGAAATATCGCGCCAGTGAGGGCAAAGTGGTGGAAATCCCGTTCCGCGGGCCCATAGAGCCCACGCTGCTAGCGATCTTGGGCGGGCTGCGCAGCTGCATGACCTATATCGGGGCCAAACGCCTCAAGGATATGCCCAAATGCGCCACCTTCTACCGCGTCAACCGCCAGCTCAACACGATTTTTGGCGAGGAGCGCAACTAGGCACGGCAAGACGTTCTTTTCCCGCCTAGACGGTAAAAAATTACAATAAAAAAGTCCCGGGGAGACCTGCGGCACAAGGAGAAAGCCATGATTGACAAAGGTGCAAAAGTAAAATTTGACTACACGCTGACCGTGGACGGCAAGGTGCAAGACACCTCCGCCGGACGCGGCCCGCTGGAATATACCCACGGGGCGGGCCAAATCATCCAAGGGTTAGAAGAAGAACTGGAGCAAATGGCCATCGGCGACAAAAAGACCGTGCATATCCAAGCCGAAAAAGCCTATGGCCCGGTGCTGCAAGAGGCCATTAAACGCGTGCCCAAAGAGGCCATTATGAATGCCGACCAACTCAAGGTGGGCGATATGGTGGGGGCCAGCAACGGCGGGCATACCTTCCGCGCGGTGGTTAAAGAAATCACGGACAAGGAAATCACCTTGGATTTCAACCACCCCTTGGCCGGAAAAGACTTAACCTTTGAAGTAGAACTCAAAGAGATTAACTAGCAGGGACCTACATAGAAACGGGCGCTTAAGAGCGCCCGTTTTTTAATTGAAGTGGTAGAAAATGTAAGTAGGGTTTTCCTCCCAAAACTCCCCGTAAGTGGCACAAATGCTCAGACCCAATTCTTTTTGAGAACTATCCTTTCTCACCCCGCAGCGTTTTCCCTCCGTACCCGCTGGGTCAAAGCCCCACAAAACAAAACTGGGGATTTTGGTACGATGGACGCTCACCCGGGCCTCCCCGCCCACCCCTCTTTCATAAAAAACAATTCGGGTAGTACCATCCGTGTAGTGGCGATATCCCGTCCCACTAGCTGTCATGACAAAACCCGCGGGCAAGGAAAGATCCAAATCCTCCGCATTCAAGGTATATTCCCCATTGGCCATAAAATACCGGCGCTCCGCCTGCGCCACCGACGAGGCCAATGTAATAAGTCCGGCCATGCGGCTGCGGGCCACCGCCTTTCTGTACTGCGGCAACGCGATAGCGGCCAATATACCAATGATGAGAACGACAACTAAAAGTTCAATGAGTGTAAAGCCGCGCAAACATCTCTTCCTTACGTCATTCCCGAAAGCTGTAATCGGGAATCTCGTCGTGTTTTTAAGAGGCTGAGATCCCCGATAGAAACATTCGG
>CAVDMZ010000032.1:0-12288 GCA_963610115.1 Duodenibacillus sp. | reverse complement strand
CTCTACGGCATTACCATGGAGGAAAGCGGCGTATCTAAGGTGATGTCGGTCAACTTGGCCGACCGCGCCGACCAAGCCAAAAAAGAAAAATTGGAAGCGATGGCGGTGTCTTAATGCGTTGGGGGGTACTTTCGGATATTCATGGGAATTGGGAAGCCTTGGACGCGGCGTTAAAACGTTTGCGCGCCGAGGGCGCGCAAAAGTATATCTTCTGCGGAGATTTAATCGGTTATGGGCCCGACCCCGAAAAATGCGTGCAAACCTTTTGCCAGCTTAAAAAGGCCGGGAAGGCTTGGGGAGTGCTGGGCAACCACGATGCGATTTTTACCCACCCGGAATTGCGGGAATATTTCAATATAGAGGCCCTGCATTCGCTGGATTGGAGCGGGAAACAGATGACGCCTTCCTCTCTGCGCGGTATCGCTTTCTTGCCGCAAGTTCTCCAAGAAAAAGATTTTGAGGTGGTGCATGGCTCCCCCATGGACCCGATTAAAGAATATTTCGCCACCGCGCGCCAATACCGCTTGGCCTATGATTTGTGGCACGGCGCGGTGCTTTTTGTGGGGCATACGCATTTACCGTTTTATATGGCAGGGGACGAAAACGCCTGCCGCATAGAGGGGGTGCATGCCCCGCTGGCCTTGTCCTTAGATCCGCAGCTGCGCTATGTGATTAATCCCGGTTCCGTGGGAAAACCGCGCGACCACGATACGCGTGCCTCGTTCGGCCTGTGGGATGAGGAGAAAAAACTCTTTTATTTCTTGCGTGAGGAATACGATTTTACCCAAACCCAAGATAAAATGCGTGCGGCCGGTATGGGGGAATTTTTAATAGACAGTTTGGCTTTGGGTATGTAGCGGATAGGAAGTCCTTTTGGCAACGGGAGCTGCGTGACGGCCGCTCCTGTTTTTTGGTCCCCCAAAACCCCGCGCCGGGCCTCGGGGGAAAAGCAGGGGGAAATCCTTGAGGATTTCTGTTAAATTTTAGTATAATATTTACAAGAGTTGCGGATAAGACCTTGCAAAAAGGGTTGCAAGCGGCAACTTTTATTGATAAAATAAAATAAGAGAAGTACCCCAGATTTTGAACGCCAACCAGGGATGCCTCCGTCGGAGAACGACGGGAGAGGTGTCTTTGGCTGTCGCTTGCTCTGTCTAAAAATTTTTATTTTTAGCGGGCAAAAAACAATAAAATGAACCTGACTAAAGAACAAAAGAAACAAAAGTCGCAAGAATTGTCTGCTGAAATTACCCAAGCCGGCACCATTTTCTTCACGGCCTATCAAGGCTTGAAGTTTGTGGATATGGCTGCTTTGAGAGGGCAACTGCTTTCCACCGGGGCAAAATTCCGCGTGGAACGCAATGCCATCTTGGACCATGCCATCCGCCAGGCCAAAATTGAAGGAGCGGATGCAAAACTCTTTCAAGGGCCGACGGCCGTGGCCATCGGCGGCGATATCGCTGCCGTAGCCAAAGCCTTGGTGGACTTTCAGAAGAAACAAGCGGCTTTGAAGCTCAGAGCTTGCTACTGCGAAGGGGTGTGGTACGACGAGGCACAGATTAAACAATTGGCTACCATTGGTACCAAAGAGGAAAATCTGTCCAAGTTGGCCGGCGCGTTGTACAACGCGGTTGCCCAGTCGGCGCAAGTCCTGCAAGCTCCGATCAGGGATTTTGCCTATGTTATCAAAGCCTTGGAGGAAAAACAAGGCAAATAACATGGCGCCGTTGTTGGGTGCCTTGAGAATTTACGCTGCTGCGGCCCTTGGGCCTGTGGCGGGAGGGATTTAAAGGGGATTTTCCCTGGCGGTTTTTCCGAAAGGGAAATCCTCTCCCCAAGGTAAATTTTCAAAAGACAAAATCCAAACCCGACTCGTTCGGTAGTAGCCCTCTCGGGGATAAATGCACGGGCGTAAACCCGGTTTACGCAGAAGCGCAGCTACTCTATAAAATAAGGAACAAATAAAATGGCTAAATTGACCAAAGAAGAATTAGTGAATGCAATTGCTGAACTCACCGTTCTGGAACTATCCGAACTCGTGAAAGCTATTGAAGAAAAATTCGGCGTGAAGGCCGCCGCTCCCGCTGTGGCCGTCGCGGCCGCTCCCGCAGCTGCCGGTGCTGCCGCCGCCGAAGAAAAAGACGAATTCAACGTCGTGCTGACCGCTGTTGACGCCGCCAAAAAAATCGCGGTGATCAAAGTCGTGCGCGAAATCACGGGCTTGGGCTTGAAAGAAGCCAAAGACTTGGTGGAAGGCGCCCCCAAAGCCGTGAAAGAAAACGTTGCCAAAGCCGAAGCGGAAGAACTCAAGAAGAAAATCACCGAAGCCGGCGGCACCGTAGAACTCAAATAGTCAGTATGCGACCTTTCCCCCGGCCCCTTAGCGGGCCGGGGGATTTGTCCCCCGCTTCCCGCGAAGCCAAAGCCGGTGAATTTATTTTTGTTCTATGCGTGCACAAAAATAAATTTATGCGGCTTAAGACCAAGGCAGGAATAAAACGCAATGATACCACAGAAAAATTTTGGCAAGATTTCTTCCAAACTCCCGCTTCCCGACTTGCTGGATATGCAAAAGCAGTCCTTTGTGGACTTTTTGCAGCTCAATGTCGCCCCTTCTAAGAGAGAACTCAAAGGCCTGCAGGCCGCGTTTGAGGACGTGTTCCCTATTGAAGCGCCCGACGGCAGCATGCGTCTGGAATTTTTGAAGTATGACTTGGGCGCCCCGCGCTACGCCACCCCGGCGGAAGCCGCCGTGCGCGACAGCACCTACTCGGCCCCGCTGAAAGCTCTTTTGCGCTTGTATGTCAAGCAGAAGAACGGCAAAATGAAAGAGGCGTCCGATCAGGATGTCATGCTGTGCGATTTGCCCTTGATGACCGATGCCGGGTGCTTTGTGTTTAACGGCGCCGAACGCGTGGTCGTCAGCCAGATGCACCGCTCCCCCGGTATTATTTTTGAAGAAGACGAAGAGAAAAGACAATCTACCCTCGGTAAAAAACTGTATGTAGCACGCATCATCCCTTACCGCGGGGCTTGGATTGAATTTTCCTTTGACCTGATGAATGCCTTGTGGGTGCGCATTGACCGCAAGAAAAAAGTGTTGGCCTCCACCTTCCTGCGGGCTTGCGGATTGGAAACCAATGCCCAAATCATCCAAACCTTCTATAACTGTGAAGATGTGGCCATTAAACCGACGGAAATTGATAATGTCATCGGCCGTTACGCCGCAGACGATATTTACGACCCGGCCACGGGCGAGGTGCTGTGGAATTTGGATGAGAAGGCCACCATCCCCGTGGATGATAAACTCTTCCAAACCTTGGTGGAAAAGAAAGTAAAGACCATTAAAGTCATCTCCGGCAAACCCCGCCAGGACGACCCGGGTATTTTGGCCACCTTGGAACACCGCAAAGACTCTATCCGCACCGCTGCCGAGGCGCAATCGGAAATCTACAAAAAGATGCGCGGGCAGGATTTTGTCGTCAAGGAACAGGCCGAACACTACCTGGACAACTTGGTGTTTAACAATATCCGCCGCTATGATTTGAGCTTTGTCGGCCGCTACAAGATTAATAAGAAATTTGCCCATATGTTTGATTTGCTTGGCAAATTGAAATTTAAGAAATTTAATACCCCGTCCGAACGCCGCCGCACCTTGGCGCCGGAGGACGTCATTGTGGCAGTCAAGTACCTCTTGGCTTTGAACGCCGGAGAGGACGCTCAAAAAATGTACGGAACGGATTTTGTCTTTAAAGTGGATGACATTGACCACTTGGGCAACCGCCGCGTACGCGGAATCGGGGAATTGTTGGAAAACCAAATCCGCGTTGGTTTGTCCCAAATGGCCAAAACGGCCCGCGATCGCATGAACCGCGAGCTGAACTCGTTTACTCCGCGCGCTTTGGTCAATGCCCAACCGGTGCAAGCGGTTATCCGCAAATTTTTTGGTACGTCCCAGCTGTCCCAGTTTATGGACCAAATCAACCCCTTGGGCGAGCTGACGCACAAACGCCGTTTGTCTGCTTTGGGCCCGGGCGGTTTAAACCGCAAACGCGCCGGCTTTGAAGTGCGCGACGTACACTACACGCACTACGGCCGCGTCTGCCCCATTGAGACCCCGGAAGGGCCGAACATTGGTTTGATTACCTCCTTGGCGTGCTACTCCAAAGTTAATAAATACGGGTTGATTGAAACGCCGTACCGCAAGGTGGAGAACGGCAAAGTAACCGACCAGGTGGAGGAATTGACCGCCGATGCCGAGGATGACAAAATGGTGGCCCAGGCCAATACACCGCTGGACAAAAACGGCAAAATTATGGAAGACATGGTGTCCTGCCGCGTCCGCTCGGATTATCCCTCGGTGGCTCCGAAGGATGTGGACTATATGGACGTGTCCCCGTTGCAGGTCATCAGTGTTTCTGCGGCTTTGATTCCTTTTTTGGAGCATGACGACGCCAACCGTGCTTTGATGGGTTGTAACATGCAGCGTCAGGGCGTGCCCCTGCTCGTTACGGAAGCTCCGTTTGTGGGTACCGGCATTGAACACGAGGTCGCCCGCGACGCCGGCAGCGCCGTGGTGGCCAAACGCGCCGGGAAAGTGCAATTTGCCGACGGGTCGCGCATCGTGGTGGAAGCCAATGACGGCTCCACGGATGTGTATGAACTTTTGAAATACAAACGCTCCAACCAAGATACCTGCATCAACCAGCATCCGATTGTATTTGCCGGGGATGTGGTCAAAAAAGGCCAGGTGCTTGGTGACGGCCCGTCTATGAATAACGGCTGCTTGTCCTTGGGCCGCAATATGCTGGTGGGCTTTATGTGCTGGGAAGGGTATAACTACGAAGACGCCATTTTGGTCTCCAGCCGTTTGGTGCGTGATGATATCTTTACCTCCGTACACTTGCATGAATTTCATGTGGATGCCCGCAACACCAAATTGGGCGCGGAAGAAATCACCCGCGATATCCCCAACATCGGTGCGGATGCCTTGTCCCACTTGGATAATGACGGCATCGTCTTGCCTGCCACCGTGGTGGAACCGGGCGATATCTTGGTCGGCAAAGTAACGCCGAAGGGCGAACAGCAGCTGACCCCGGAAGAAAGATTGCTCAAGGTCATCTTCGGTAAAAAAGCCGATGATGTGGTGGACGCTTCGTTGCGCGTACCGCCGGGAACCAGCGGCAAAGTGCTGGGCACCCGCGTGTTTGTGCGCAAGGAAAAACTGACCAAGGCCGAAGAAAAGGCCCGCCTCAAAGCACTGGAAACGGAAAGAGACCAGGCTTTGGAGTTGCTGACCGAGCAGCGCAAACGCGCCTTGGACAATGCCAAAGCCTCCATTAAGAAAGAGGACGCTTTAAAGAAAGAAACGGCCCGCCTCAATGCCTTGTACAAAATGTTTGAAAAGAAAGCCGTGGAACATTTTGAACGCGAAATGGAATTCTCCAAACAAGGCGATGAATTGGCCGTAACCGTGAATAAATCGGTCAAGGTGTACATTGCGTCCAAACGCAAATTGCATGTGGGCGATAAAATGTCCGGCCGCCACGGGAACAAGGGCGTTGTGGCCCGCATTTTGCCTGAGGAGGATATGCCTTTCTTGCCGGACGGCACGCCGCTGGATGTGGTGCTTTCCCCGCTGGGTATTCCTTCCCGTATGAATGTCGGCCAGTTGCTGGAAACCATGTTGGGTTGGGCCGCCAAACAGCTCCATTACAATGCCGCCACCCCGGTCTTTGACGGGCCGACGGAGGAGGAAGTGGTGCAGCAGGTGCGCTTGGCCAAAGAGAAAATTTTGGACGACAAAGGCTTAAAGGGCAAGGAGCGCGAGGAATACGCCAAGAAGTATTTGCCCGATGACTATTGCCGTATTACCCTCTACGACGGCCGCACGGGTCTTCCGTTTGAAGAAAAAGTGACCATCGGTTATATGTATATGCTTAAACTGATTCACTTGGTGGAAGACAAAGTGCACGCCCGCTCTACGGGGCCGTACAGCTTGATTACGCGCCAGCCTTTGGGCGGTAAAGCCCAGTTCGGCGGCCAGCGCTTCGGTGAAATGGAAGTGTGGGCCATTGAAGGCTACGGCGCTACCTACACGCTGCAGGAGTTCCTGACCGTCAAATCTGACGACTTCGTGGGCCGCACCAAGATGTATGAGTCCATTGTCAAAGGAGACGCCCCGGCCCAGCCCGGCGTACCGGAGTCCTTTAAGGTGCTCATTAAGGAATTGCAGGCTTTAGGCCTGAGCGTGGACCTCTTGAAAAAGATGAAAGCCAACGACGACAAACTTCCGGCCGCCGCCCAACCCGCGGCCGCGCCGGAAGAAGTGGCAGAAACAGCGCAAGAAGCAGCGCAGGCCAAATAGCGTTCGGAGAATTTAAAACATGCAAACGACTAAAAAAATCAAAAAGCTCGGAGAATTAAATTTCTTTGATTTTGACGCGATTAAGCTCGGTATTGCCAGCCCGGAGCAGATCATGTCTTGGTCTTACGGCGAAGTCAAAAAGCCCGAAACCATCAACTACCGCACCCTCAAACCGGAGCGGGACGGTCTGTTCTGCGAACGCATCTTCGGCCCTACCAAGGATTATGAGTGCGCCTGCGGCAAATACCGCTGGGTCAAATTTAAAGGCATTACCTGCGACCGCTGCGGGGTGGAAATCACCGAAAGCAAGGTCCGCCGCGAACGCATGGGCCACATTGAGCTGGCCGTGCCGGTGGCGCATGTGTGGTTCTTGCGCAAAAACCCGTCCCGCATCGGCTTGATGCTGGATATGCGCATGACCGATTTGGAACGCGTGGTCTATTACGCCTCTTATGTAGTCATTGAAGATTGTGTGGACAGCGTTACCGGCCGCACGGACTTTAAAAAAGGGACCCTGCTTTCCGACGCCCAAGTGCGCGAAGCCCGCAAAAAACACGGCTCGCGCTTGAAGGTGGACATTGGCGCCCCGGCCATCCGCACCCTGCTGGAGGGCATTGATTTTGATAAGGAAATCCCAGCCTTGCACGAGCAACTCAAAAATACACAAAGCGAATTGGAACGCACTAAACTCATCCGCCGCATTAAAACGATGGAGGAGTTTAAGGAAAGCGGCAATCGGCCCGAATGGATGGTGATGAGTGTGTTGCCGGTTATCCCGCCGGATTTGCGCCCGCTCGTTCCGCTGGACGGGGGCCGTTTTGCCGCCTCGGATTTGAACGATTTGTACAGAAGAATCATCAACCGCAACAACCGCTTGAAACACATTGAATCCTTGCGCGCGCCGGAAGTGATGATTTACAATGAAAAACGCCTCTTGCAGGAAGCGGTGGACGCTCTGATTGAAAACGGCGCCCGCGGCAAGGTCTTTATCGGGCCGGGAGGCAGACCGCTGAAATCCCTCTCTGACAGCATTAAGGGTAAACACGGCCGCTTCCGCCAAAACTTGCTGGGCAAACGCGTGGACTATTCCGGCCGCTCCGTCATCGTAGTCGGCCCGAGCTTAAAGATCCACCAGTGCGGTTTGCCTAAACTGATGGCGTTGGAACTGTTTAAACCCTTTATTATCGGCGAATTGATGAAGAAAGAAGGCGTTACGCTCAAATCCGCCAAGAAAATGTTGGAACGCGTCCGCCCGGAGATTTGGGATATCTTGGAAAAGGTAACCAAAAACCACCCGGTGCTCTTAAACCGTGCTCCGACCCTGCACAGATTGGGTATCCAGGCCTTTGAGCCGGTGCTGATTGAGGGTAAAGCCATTCAGCTGCACCCCTTAACCTGCGCCGCCTTCAACGCCGACTTTGACGGCGACCAGATGGCCGTGCATGTGCCGCTTTCCTTGGAAGCCCAAATGGAAGCCCGCACCCTGATGCTGGCCTCCAACAATATTTTGTCCCCTGCGTCGGGTAAACCGATTGCCGCTCCGTCCCACGATATGGTGCTGGGTGTCAACTTCATTACCAAGATTAAAGACGGCGATGTCGGCGAAGGAGCTATCTTCGGCAGCAAAGAGGAAGCCCTGGTGGCTTTGGAATACGGCAAATTGTCCTTGCACGCCAAAATCAAGGTGCGCGGCATTAACGTATTGGCCGAGGAAGGACTCAGCCCCAAGGACGCGCAAGACGCCTCCAAGTGGAAGGATTATACTTCCGCCGGACGCATTATCTTCAATAATATTCTGCCCGAAGGATGGCCGTATGTCAACAAGGCCATTGGCAAAAAGGAATTGGCCGCCTTGGTGGATGAATGCTACAAGAGCAAAAAGTATGGCCGCTATGAAGCCGTGCAGCTTTTGGATAAGATTATGAAGCTGGGTTATGGCTATGCCACATTGTCCGGGTTGTCTATCTCTGTGGCGGATATGACCATTCCGTCCGTCAAACAGAAATACATTGACGACGCGAAAAAGAAGGTCAAAGCCATTCAAGCCCAGGCCGAAGCCGGTATCATTACCGAAGGCGAACGCTACAATAAGGTCATTGATATTTGGACGCGCGTTACCGATGACGTAGGCGCGGAACTCTTCAAGGAAATGAAAAAATTTGAAGACGGCAAATACGACCCCAAACTCGGCCAGCGCTTTAACTCCGTTTACCTCATGGCCGATTCCGGTGCCCGCGGCAGCCGCCAGCAGGTGCGCCAGTTGGCCGGTATGCGCGGTCTGATGGCTAAACCGCAGAAGAAATTGACCGGCGGCCAAGGCGAAATTATTGAAAGCCCGATTACCGCTAACTTCCGCGAAGGGCTCTCTGTGCTGGAATACTTTATTTCTACGCACGGCGGCCGCAAAGGTTTGTCTGATACCGCGTTGAAAACGGCGGATGCCGGATATTTGACCCGCCGCTTGGTGGATGTGGCTCACAATGTCGTGGTGACGGAGCAAGATTGCCACACCCATAACGGCATTGTGGTTAAGTCCTTGATGAGCGGGGAGGAAATGGTGGAACCCATTGAGGAACGCATTTTGGGCCGCACCAGCCTGGAAAATGTTGTTGTCAAGGTTAAAAACGCCGCCGGAAAAGAGGAAGAAAAGACCATTATCAAAGAAGGCGACGTCATTACGCTGGAACAAAGCAAACTGGTCAAAAAATACGGGGTGGAATCGGTGCGCATCCGCTCTGTGCTGACCTGCGACGCTCCCTACGGCGTCTGCGCCAAGTGCTATGGCGTTTCGTTGGCGACGGCCAATATGAGCAACCCGGGCGACGCGGTGGGTATCATTGCCGCGCAGTCCATCGGCGAACCGGGCACGCAGCTGACCTTGCGTACCTTCCACATCGGTGGTACGGCTTCGCGCGTGTTGTCGCGCTCCCAAGCCGTGGCCGAAGTTTCCGGTAAAGTAACCTTTAAAGACATGAAGGTCATTACCAATGTGTATGACAATAAAATTTGTCTTTCTCGCAACGGATCTATCTTTGTAGAGGCCGGAAATGGTACAATAAAAGAATATAAGATCCAGTACGGTGCCACCGTTTATACCAGCGATAAGGCAACCGTAGAAAAAGGGACCCTGCTTGCTGAGTGGGACCCGCACTCTATCCCTGTCTTGGCCGAGGCCAAGGGCGTGGTGCGCTTGACCGACGTTATTGAAGGTATTACCTTGCAGGAAGAGCGCAACAAGGTGACGGGCGTTATTGAAAGAAAAATTATTGCCAGCCGTATGGGCAAGAAAAACCCGCGTATCAGCATTGAGGGCAAAAACGGCAAGACCAGCCTGCCTTTGCCGGTGGACACCATTTTGATGGTGGAAAACGGCGAGGAAGTGCAGGCCGGTGATGTCTTGGCCAAGATCGGCAGAGAAGCCGGAGGTACCAAGGACATCACGGGCGGTCTGCCCAGAATTGCGGAGCTGTTTGAAGCCCGCCGCCCCAAAAACCCGGCGATTATTTCCGAGTTTGAGGGCATTGTGAGTTTGGAAACCTCCCCGAAAGGGTTGGTAGAAGTCGTGGTGAGAAATGCCGAAACAAACCAGGAGAAATCCTACAGCATTCCTCAAGGCAAACACTTGGTCGTGTACGAAGGAGACCATGTGGGCGTCGGCGAAGCGCTGACCGACGGCGCCATTGATCCGCATGATGTGTTGCGCGTCAAGGGCGAAAAAGAAGCGCAAGAGTTCCTGCTCAACGCCATTCAGGAAGTGTACAGACTGCAGGGCGTAACCATCAATGACAGACATATTGAGGTGATTGTCCGTCAGATGTTAGGGAACGTAAAAATTCTGGATGCAGGGGACACCCACTTGCTCAAAGGGGAAATCCTCAGCCGCGCAAGCTGGCTGCGGGAGAACGCAAAGATGAAGGCCGAAGGCAAACGCCCGGCCGATGCGGAAACTATCCTTTTGGGTATCAGTAAGGCGTCTTTGGCATCTGAATCGTTTATATCGGCGGCCAGCTTCCAGGAGACCACCAAGGTCCTGACAGACGCCGCTATCACGGGCCAGGTGGACGAATTGCAAGGCCTGAAAGAAAACGTCATCGTAGGACATCTGATCCCTGCCGGTACGGGTATTTCCGCCAGACAGATAGCCGACGAATTTGAACAAAAACGCAAAGAAAAGAAAGAAACAGGAGAGAAGCACTAATGCCTACAGTAAACCAATTAGTAAAATACGGGCGCGCGAAGGATATTGTCCGCACCAAGTCGCCTGCCTTGCAGGCCTGCCCCCAAAGACGGGGCGTCTGCACCCGTGTTTATACCACAACCCCGAAAAAGCCGAACTCTGCTTTGAGAAAGGTTGCCCGTGTAAAACTGACCTCTAAAGTTGAAGTCACCGCTTATATTCCCGGCGTGGGCCACAACCTGCAGGAACACTCCATCGTGCTGGTGCGCGGCGGCCGTGTGAAAGACTTGCCGGGTGTGCGTTACCACATCATCCGCGGCGCGTTGGACGCGTCCGGCGTTGAAAACAGAAAACAGGGCCGCTCGCTGTATGGCGTGAAGAGACCCAAAGCCGGTAAATAAGAGGAGAATGATTTAATATGCCTAGAAAAGGTTTAAGACCCCGTGACAGAAGACCGCAGCCCGCGCCGGATTTCAAACACAATTCCGTGCTCGTGGCCCGGTTTGTAAACAAACTCAATTTTGAAGGCAAAAAAGCCACCGCTGAAAAGATTTTAAATGATGCCTTGGTTATTATTGCCGACAAGACCAAAGAAGACGGCGTGGCCGTGTTCAACAAGTGCATTGAAAATGTGCGCCCGTTGGTGGAAGTAAAAGCCCGCCGCGTCGGCGGTGCCACCTATCAGGTGCCCACCGAAGTCAAGCCGCTGCGCAGCACCTCTTTGGCGATGCGCTGGCTGATTGGCGCGGCCCAAAGCCGCAAGGGTCGCCCGATGGCTGAAAAATTGGCCGAGGAAATCATCTTGGGCTCCAAAAAAGAAGGCACTGCGTTCAAGAAACGCGAAGACGTGCATAAAATGGCCGAAGCCAACCGCGCTTTTGCCCATTTTAAGTGGTAATTTAGGGATACATTATGGCTGAGTTCAAAACTTATCCGTTGAATAAAATCAGAAACATCGGCATTATTGCCCACATTGACGCGGGCAAGACCACCACGTCCGAGCGCATTTTGTACTACACGGGCAAAGTGCACAAAATCGGCGAAACGCACGATGGTGCGTCCGTAACCGACTGGATGGAACAGGAACGCGAACGCGGTATTACCATTACTTCTGCCGCTATTTATTGTGTGTGGAAGGACTGCCAACTCAACATCATTGACACTCCGGGACACGTGGACTTCACGGCCGAAGTGGAACGCTCCTTGCGCGTGCTGGACGGAGCCGTCTGCTGCTTTGACGGCGTGCAGGGCGTGGAGCCCCAGTCCGAAACGGTGTGGCGCCAATCTGATAAATACCATGTGCCGCGCATTGCCTACATCAATAAAATGGACCGCACCGGGGCCGATTTCTTCCGCTCCGCTAACTCCATTAAAGAAAAATTGGGCGGCAACGCCTGCCCGATCCAAATCCCTATCGGCGCCGAAGACCAGTTTGTCGGCGTGGTGGATTTGGTCAAGATGAAAGGTATTATTTGGGACGGCGACCACAACGGGGCTACGTTTAACTATGTGGACATCCCGGCCGACTTGAAAGAAACCGCCGAGAAATACCGCACCGAAATGATTGAAAAGATTGCCGACTTTGACGAAGGCATCATGGAACGCTATTTGGGCGGCGAAACCAATTTTACCGAAGACGAAATCAACAAGGCTATCCGCAAGGGTACCTTGACGGGTAAATTCTTCCCCGTGATCTGCGGTTCGTCCTACAAAAACAAAGGCGTGCAGCCTTTGCTGGACTGCG
>CAVDMZ010000031.1:0-12572 GCA_963610115.1 Duodenibacillus sp. | reverse complement strand
TTGTCCGGCGGCGTTCATCATCAGGTTCATGCCCGACAGATACGCCTGCGGCTGCTCCCCTGTGCGGGGCACCGGCACCGTGCTCACACGCACCCGGCTTCTTCCCTCAAAGCTGGCCACCCCTTGCTTGCGCGAGAGCAACATACTGGCCTTGCCCGACATCATGGTCCCCAAGCTGCCGCGTTCGCGCAAAATGGGCATATAGTTTTTAAGCGCCAAGGTAATGTAATCCTTTACGCCTTGTTTAAACGGCTCCGTGCCGATTTGGGTATCCTTTAAATCCGGCGTAAACAAATCGGCCCCGCGGCCCCATATTTCAGTAAAGGTACTGCGTGTGGACAGAGAGCCGCGCCAATCCCCGTTTTGCATGGGGAAATAGCCCTCTTGGTCCTTGAAATAATCGGCCAAGCGCGCGCACACCTCCAGCAAGCCCTGCCAAGTGGATAGGTCTTGCTCCGGGTGCGCGGTTACTTTTTTGAGGTGGTCCGTGCGGTAATGCAGCGCGCTCATATCAAACCACCACGGATAAGAATACAAATCCTTGGTGCCCGGTTTACAGCAGTGGGGTTTGAGCGGAAAAAGTGCCGTGGAAAGAGAAAGCCCCGGGTCCAGCTTAGACAAATTCTCCGCCACGCCCGCGCGGGTCAGCAGGGCCGTCCAATAATGCGGAATTTGCACCACATCGGGGATAACTTCCCCGGCGGCGGGGTGTTTGAGCGTAAAAATCTTCTTCCACAAAATATTGCGCGTCAGCACTTGCACCGTCAGCTGCGCGCCCGGATGCTCCTGCTCAAAACGTTGGCTCAGCAAACGATATACTTCCTTGGTCCGTGCACCGCAATCCGGCATTACCCACAAAATCATGCGCTTATTTCTCCCAGTTCTTTACCTTTAAATTCGGATTGATGTTAATCTTCCACTTTTTGTTTAAGCCGTCCGGCCCGGCCGCTTCCAGCCGCCGCCAAGCCGCCAGGGCAATCATCGCCGCATTGTCGGAGGACATCCCCCGCTGTACAAAGCGCACATCCAACCCCCTTTGCGCGCCCTGCTGCTGCAGCATTTGCCGCAGCAGGCTGTTGGCCGCCACCCCGCCGCCTACGGCAAGGTGTTTGACCTTGTATCTTTGCGCCGCCAGCAAGGTTTTTTTGACTAAAGTTTCGCAAACGGCCTGCTCAAAGCTGGCGCACACATCGGGCACGCTGACCTGCTGGTGGTCGCGCAGATAATAGCTGACTGCCGTCTTAATGCCGCTAAAGGAAAATTCCCATGTGCCCGGCAGCAACGGACGCGGAAAAGCAATCGCGTCGCGCCGCCCCTGCAAAGCCTGCGCCGACACCTGCGGCCCGCCCGGATAGGGCAGCCCGAGCAGCTTGGCCACCTTGTCAAACGCTTCGCCGGCGGCATCGTCGCGCGTGCGGCCCAATACCTTATAATCGCCATAGCCTTTAACGTACCACAGCTCGGTATGTCCGCCGGACACAATCAACGCCACCAACGGAAATTCCAGCGGGCGGGACACTTCGCCGTTTTCAAATTCACAGGCAAACAAATGGCCTTCCAAATGGTTAATACCTAGTATAGGCGTTTTTTTAAATTTTGCAAGCGTTTCCGCCGCCACACGCCCCACCATTAAGCCCCCGGGCAAGCCCGGGCCGTGGGCAAAAGCCACGCAATCCAGGGCGTGTTTGCCCAAGGCTTGTTCTATAACCGAGGCGATTTTGGCCGCGTGCGCGCGGCTGGCCAACTCCGGCACGACGCCGTGGTATTTTTTGTGTTCCTCTATTTGCGAATAAATCACATTGCTCAGCAGTTTTTTACCGCCGACCAGCAACGCGGCGGAGGTTTCGTCGCAGGTGCTTTCAATACCCAAAATGGCAAAATCTTTCTTCATCGTTATTTTCTCTTGGCCCCGTTTTGTTTGGCCTCTTGCGCCTGCTTGGCCTGCTGGGCCGCGCCGGCTTCTTGCTCGGCTTGTTCGTGGGCGGCTTTTTCCAGTTCGGCCTTTTTGGCAATAATTTTCTCGGGCCCTTGCTTTAAAATTTCCACGGCTTTGTCCAGCACCGGGTCCTTTTCCTTAAATTCTATCTTGGGCTCGGCCTTCCCCGGGGTATAGACTACACTATTATACTGCATAAAAACCTTGGCTTCCTCTTGCGGGTCCACCTTTACTTCCACATCCGGAAAGATGCCCCCCTCCTTTTCCTTGCTCTTGTCGCGGTAATTGCGCTGAATGAGGCGGCCTTTGGGCGTGTAGTATTTGGCAATTGTCAGGCGCAAGCCCGCCCCGCCGTCTAAGGGCATCACCTGCTGCACGCTGGCCTTGCCAAAACTGCGCTGGCCGACGATGACCGCGCGGTCATTGTCCTGCAAGGCGCCGGAAACGATTTCACTGGCGCTGGCGGAACCCTGGTTAATTAATACGACCAGCGGCAAATCGGGGTAATCGGCGGTCGCGTCGGTCTTAAATTCCTGGTAAAACTCCTTGCGGCGGCCCTGCGTGTAAACAATCGTTTGGTGCTCTCCCATAAACAGCTTGGCAATATCCGCCGCACCGTTCAGCAGGCCGCCGGGGTTAAAGCGCAGGTCCAATACCAAACCTTTCATGCCTTGTTTAGAGAGCTGTTTTAAGGCCTTTTGCACTTCCTCGGTGCTGTGGCCGGAGAAATCCACCAAATAGATATAGCCGATTTTATCCTTCAGCATACGGGAATAAACCACTTCCGGCACGATTTTTTGCCGTTTGAAATGGTATTCGGGCAAGTTTTCATACTTTCCCGTTTTCTCATTCTTGCGGCTCATGACGATACGAACCTTGCTGCCCACCGGGCCACGCATCAATTCCACGGCCTCGTCCAGTTCCAGCGCGGAGATCTCCTTCCCGTCCACCGAAATCACCCGGTCCCCGGGCATCACGCCGGCCTTAAAGGCGGGCGTATTGGGCATGGGGCTCATCACGGTAACAAAGCCGTCCACTTTAGAAAGGCGGATGCCCAACCCCCCAAAATCGCCGCGGGTGTCATTCTTTAAATTTTTATAATCCTTTGGCTCTAAATACTGGGAAAAATCATCCAATTCATCCACCACCCCGCGAATGGCCCCGGTGATGAGGGTATCGCTGTCCATGGGCTCTACATAGTTTTCTTTCACATATTCCAGCACATTGATAAAGGTGCGCAATTTCTTTAGCCCGCCGTCAGCCGCGCTGTAGGCATAAGGGAACAGCGTCCCCACAAAAAATACCGCCGCCGCAAAAGCGGCCCATTGGGTTGTATGTTTTTTCTTCATAAAATCCTCCGCGCGCTGTAGCGCGCCTGTTATTGTTTCAGCCAATCCAGCGGATCCACCGCCGTCGTTCCTTGGCGTGTTTCAAAATAGACCGCATACCGCCCCGTGCCGGAGCTTTGCTGGGTGTCCAACCCGGCCGTGCCCAACACGCCGCCCTGCGCTAATTTCTCGCCGACGGTGGCCTCTATGCGCTGCAGAAAGCCATAGATACTGAAAAATCCTTTCCCATGGTCCACAATGACCACATTGCCGTACGAGCGGAACGGCCCGGCGTAGATTACATCGCCCGCCGCCACACTGCGCACGCTTTGCCCCGCGGCCGCGGCGATTTTAATGCCGTCGCGGAAGATCCATGTGTTTAAATCCGCGCGGTACTCTTTGCCAAACTTGCTGATCACCTTGCCCTGCACCGGCCACGGCAAAGAATGGGCCGGCACGTCTATCTTGGCGATAGAAGATTGTTTCTGCGCCGTTTGCCCGGCTTTCTTGGCATCGGCGTCCGCCTTGGCCTGTTTACGGGCGGCCTCGGCCTTGCGCTGGCGCTCAAACTTGGCCAACAAATCGTCCAAAGCGCGGGCGGATTTATTGAGTTCGTTGATTTCCGCGCGAATTTCCTCCGCCTTGCGTTTGGTCAGTTTAAGATCTTGCTGTTTCTTTAAAAAATTCGTCGTAATGACCTGCTGGCGCTGTTCAATTTGGCTGCTTTGGGCCATCAGTTTTTTGTTTCTCTTTTCAAAATCGTAAATCTTTTGCTTGGCGGCGTGGCTGCCCTCTTGCAGCCCTACGGCAAATTCCGCCTTGTGGGTCAAGGCGCGTTCCAACAGCAGTTCCTCCTCCAGCGGGGTTTCCCCCAGGCAAAAGGCGCACCGCGGCGTCAAATAGTATTGCCGCAATTCTTCCGCCAACACCCCGCGCCACATGGGCAGGCTGCGCTCCAAGGCGGCGCGTTTGTCCTCGGTGGACAAAATGGTCTGCTCCACATAATTAATATCCGACTCCAGCTTATTCTTTTGCCGCTGTGCCTCGGCCTTACGGCTTTCCAGTGCGGCCATTTCTTTGGAAATGGCTTTCTCCTGCGCGCGGTATTTTTTAAGTTCCTCTTGCTTTTGCGCCGCTTGCTGTTTTAAGCGTTGCAGCTCCTGTTTGCGCGCCTCCTCTCCCCCGGCGGCCCACAGCCCCGGGGTCAAGACAATTCCCGCGCACAAGAAAGCTAAAATTTTTGCCATTTGCTTAAAGTCCACCCCAACAATCCGCAAAAGACCCAAATGCCCAGCTGCCGCTCCGGCGAGGTAAAGGCCGCCAGCGGCTGTACCAGCACGCCGGCAGGATATACCAGGCCAAACCAAACCGCCCCGGACAGTACGCCTGCCGCCAAAGCAGAGGCCACCCCGCCGCCCAAATGGGCCTTCCCGCGGGAAGGATACGCCTCCACCATAAACATAAACGCAAAAAACAGCACCAAAGCCAGCACACAGGCCAAATGGAGCGCGCGCAGACACAGCCCCGAATAAAAGGCCAAATCGGCCTCTTGGGCGGAATATTTCACAGAAAGCTGCGGATACTCCGCGGCTAAATTTTGGGTAAAGGGACGGATGTTATTGATGGCCCGGTCGGCCAATTTCACCTCAAAATATGCGGGCATTTGCTCCCGGCCCAAGGCCACCAAGGCCTCTGCCAAACGGGCGTTGCGGCTCTTTAAGGCGGCCAAACCATCCTGCGGGGAATAAAGTTTCACGGCCAAAATATCCTTCTTGGCGCTTAAACTTTCGCCCAAAGCGGCCAGCTCCTCATGGCTCTGCGGGCGGGTCAGGGCCAGCACCACTTTAAAATCCTGCGTTAGGGCCTTGTGATAGCGCGAGAGCTGCAGTTGCACAAAACTGACGCTCTGCCACAGCATCGCCACAGCAAACACCAAGACAAATAAACGCCGGTAGCCGCGAAAAACGACCGGATTGGTTTTTTTCTTTTTTGGTTTCTCTTGCAAAAAATCTTCCATACTTTTCTCCGCGCGGGTCAAAAGCCCAAGGCTTTTTCAAACTTGGCTTTCAATTCGCTGTTGTGATACACCCCGCCAAAAGCCTCTGCCCCCGGCCCGTACGCCACCCCCAGCAACATACCGCCGGAGTGATTGCCCGTGGCCCAACGCAGCTCCTGGGCTTGGTTGAGTCTGGCGACCAATTCCTCGTACGAGGGAATTCGTCCCTCCAGTTTCAAATCCGTCGGCACCCCCAAGGCTTCATTCACCATTTCCTGCAATTTTTCCGCCGTTTGTTTTTCGGCAGGCAAATTTTTAAAGTCCGGATACACATAATACAGCAAATGCTTATGCGCAAACAAATTTTGGTAATAGGGGTAATTGACGTAGTCGGTATTGCCGCCGTAGAGCATTTCCCCTTGGGCCGATTTGTGCTGGAAGGTTTCCTCGTCCAAGTGGCGGTACTCAAAAACGGGCACCCCGGTTTCATGGTCGGCATTAAGATAAAGCAAGGTGTTTCCCTGACGCTGTGCAAAGGTCCACAGCGTGTCTAACGTTTCATCTAAATTTATCATTTCCCACAGGCTGGGGCCGGCCTCGTTGTCATGCAAAGCCCAATCTATTTTGCCTGCTTCTACCACCAGCACAAAGCCCTTTTCGTTTTGGCTGAGCAGCTCCAGTGCCTTTTGCGTCATTTCCTTGAGAGTAGGGGTGGAGGGATAGCGGTCCTTATCCCCATAAAAGGGAAGCGCCTCTTGGGAAAACAAGCCCAGCACGCGCCCACGCTGCACGCGGGAGAGTTCGGCACTGTTCTTGGCCACCTGCCAGCCTTGTTTTTTGGCTTGCTTGAGCAAATTTTTATTTTCCTTTTGGGTAAAGAATTTCAAGCCGCCCCCCAATATTACCTGCGCCCCGCTTTGCACCAACTGCTGGGCGATTTCATACTTTTGGCGGCGGTTGGACACATGCGCCAAAAAGCCGGCCGGGGTGGCGTCGGTTACATACACATCGGTAATCACGCCGACGGATTTGCCTTGTTTGAGGGCTTCCTCCAGCAAAGTAACCGTCGGACGGCCCTCAAAATCCTGCCCCACGCGGCCCGGACGGGAAAGCACTCCCCCGGCCATTTGTGTAGCCGCACAAGCGGAGTCCGTCACTACGGTGTCATAGGTATTGTTAAAATACATCCCCGTCACGGAAGCATTAATAAATTTTTCTAAGGTAGATCGTTTGTCCGGGTATTGGGGCAGCTGCGTGTTGCGCACGCCCTCCATAAACAGACCCATGGTGCCCGGCCCCATGCCGTCACCAATGAGCCAAATGGCATTCTTGGCCTCTTGGGCAAAAGCCCCCGTCGCCAACAACAAACAAAACAGCAAACCCGCTATTTTCTTCATGGAAATCTCTCTTTAAGCGGCCGTTTTTTTATACAGTTCCATATAATCTTGGGCCGATTTATCCCAAGAGTGGTCCTTGAGCATGGCATTTTTGACCAGCTTGTTCCACCGTTTTTTGTCCGGGTATAGGGACAGGGCCTTTTCCAACGCGGCGTAAATGCCGTTTTCGCTAAAGTTGCCGATGAAGAAACCCGTCGCAGTGGCTGCGTCGCCCTCATCCTTGTAGCCGACAACCGTGTCCACCAGACCGCCCACCTTGCTGACCACGGGCAATGTACCGTACTTCATGGCAATCATCTGCGACAAACCGCACGGCTCAAAACGCGAAGGCATTAAGAACAAATCCGCTCCGGCATAAATTTGGTGTGCCAATTCCTCATCCAGCTTGCCTTGGTAAGCGATATCGGCCGGATATTTTTTAGCCAAGGCGCGGTATTGTTTTTCCAAAGCCGGATCCCCGCAGCCCAAAATGACAAACTGCGCCTGGTCGTGCAAACGCTCTATCGCCCCCAGCGCGGCGTCCAGGCCCTTTTGATAGTCCAAACGCGAGACTACCCCCACCAAGGGCTTGGAGGGATTTTCCTCTAAATTTAGCTCCTGCTGCAGCTGCTGTTTAGACACGGGTTTGTTTTTGGCAAAGGTCGCCGCGTCATAGCCTATGGGCAGCAGGGTATCTATTTCCGGGTCCCAAATTTCCGTATCAATGCCGTTGACAATACCGTAGAGATTCTTGCGGCGGTACTTGAGCAGCCCCTCCAAACCAAAACCCATGGATGGGTCCGTCTGCACCTCTTGTGCGTAATGCGGGCTGACGGTGCTGACATTGTCGGCAAACACAATACCGCTCTTTAAAAAGCTGATTCCGCCGTAGTATTCAAATTTATCCGGCGTAAAGTCGGCCGGGTGGAAACCCGCTTTTTCAAAGCTGGAATACGAAAAATGCCCCTGATAGGCAATATTGTGAATGGTCAGCAGACAGCGGGTGCGGGTATAAAAAGCGTCCAGTTTGTAAACGGTCTTAAGATAGGCGGCAATCAAGGCGCTTTGCCAATCGTGGCAGTGGATTAAATCCGGGCGGAAACCCACAAATTTACAGCCTTCCAGTACGGCGCGGCTAAACAAAATAAAGCGTTCGTCATTGTCCAAATAATCGCCGGTTTTGGTGCGGTAAAAATCCGGGCGGTCAAAATACTTGCGGTTGCCCACAAAAAACACCAGCACCTTGCCCCAGTTGATATAAGACAAAGACACCTGCTCAATACGTCCGCCGATAGGGATTAAAAACACCCCCGGCACCACCTTAAGCGATGAGACCCGCCGGATATTACGGTAATGCGGCAAAAACAAAAGCACCTTGTTGCCCTTGCGCCCGGCCAGCTGTTGGCTCAGCGCGCCCACCACGTCGGCTAAACCTCCGGTCTTACAAAAGGGAAATGCTTCACTGGCTGCCATGACAATATTCATTTGGTTTCCTCCTGGGTGTTTGGGGTGCCCGGCTCAACGGGCGCGGCATCCGCTTGCGGTTCTGCGGCGGGGGCCTTATCCCCGTCGGACTGTGCCGAGGCTTGCGCTTCTGCCGCAGCGGGGTCTCCCTCGGGCTCAAACATATTCTTGGGCCGCTTAAAGAAGGCGTCCGCCGCGTCGCCGGTTTCTTCCTCCAAGGCCAAAATGGCCGGTTCGCCCAGCGGGGGCAGTTTTTCCTCAAACGGCAAATCCTCTTGTTTCTCTTGCACCTGCTTGGCCGCAAAGAGCTGCAGGTCCGGCAGTTCGGAAATTTTATTCAGCCCAAACAACCTTAAAAATTCATCGGTAGTGCCATAGACCATGGGGCGGCCGATGGTATCGCGCTTGCCCAGCACCCGCACCAAACCGCGCTCCAGCAATTTCTCCAGCGGGGCGGCCACATCCACGCCGCGGATCATTTCCATTTCCGCCCGCGTAACGGGCTGCTTATAGGCCACAATGGCCAAGGTTTCCAAGGCGGCATTAGAAAGGCGGGTGGTCATTTTTTCATTGTACAGGCGGCGCACCCAGCGGCCGTACTCGGGCTTGGTGCACATTTGGTATCCGCCGCCGATTTCCAAAATGCGGATGGCGCGGCCCGTGTCCTCGTATTCCCGGGCCAAGTCTTGAATAATCTCCAGCACGCGCTTGGCATTGACCGTTTCCACTACTTCGGCAATGCGCGCGGGTTTAAGCGGGCGGTCGGTAATAAAAAGTAAATTTTCCACAATTTGCTTGGCATCGTCGGTCTCCAGCAAGGGTTGCTGGGCCGGCGGCAGCGGAGCCTGCGGGGTTTGCGGGGTATTTTCGGGGGAAGAGGGATGTAAAGTTTCTTGCATAATTTCTCCGTTAGGCCGCCGCGTCCCCGTGCATGAGTTCGCGGAAGTCCTTGTCCTTGTTATCGGGGTTTAAATAAATGCGGATTTGGCCGTCCTGTTTATCTTGGCGGGCCAAGAGTTTTTTAATCTTCATCAGCTCCAGCACCGCCATAAAACAGGTAATGATGCCGCGTTTTTTGGTTTCGCCCACAAAAATGTCATCCAGCAGCACCCACGGGCGGGCCTTAAGCATATCCACCACCTTTTCCATTTTGGTTTCAATGGGGAACTCCTCAATTTTGAGCAGCTCAATGCGTTTGCGCTCGTCCAAACGGTCAAAGGCGCGCTTGACCGCGGAAAGCAGGTCAAACAGCTGCAGATTAAGCACCTTTTCCCCATTGTCAAAAATAGGAGCCGATTTATAAAAATTGTCCTTGTTTTCTTCCAGTTTTTCGTCTAAAAATTTTCCGGCCTCTTTGTATTTTTGATACTCCAACAATTTGGCGATTAATTCCTTGGCCGGGTCGGGGCCTTCGTTTTCCCCGGTGGGCACTTGGGAGGGCAGCAAACTCTTGGCCTTGATTTGCATAAGCGTGCTGGCCATGACCAAAAACTCCCCGGCAATTTCCAAATTGAGCTCCTTCATCACATTGAGATAGTCCAAATACTGCTTGGTAATCTCAGACACCGTGACATCGGTTACGTCCAAGTTGTCCTTTTTAATCAAGTGCAACAGCAGGTCCATGGGGCCTTCAAATACATTGATATGCACATTGATGGGGGCGGTGTTGATCATAAAGCCTCAAATGCCAAAAATTTTGCCCAACAAACTGACGATAAAATACATGGGCGGATATAAAATATAGCGAAACAGCCCCGTGATAATCAGCCCCAGCACCACATACATACCGAAACGGCTGAAGAAATGCGAATAGGCCAACGCCGCCCGCAGCGGCAGCAAAGCCTCTACGATATGCCCGCCGTCCAGCGGGGTAATGGGCATCAGGTTAAACACCGCCAGCAGGACATTGATTTGCAGACCGTACACAAACAGCCGCACCAGCTGCTCGGCGGCGGAAGGCTCCAGCCACGCCGACACCAACAGCAGTTTAATCAAAAAGGCACACACCACCGCCAAAAGCAAATTGGCCGTCGGCCCGGCCAAGGCCACCTTGCCCATACTCCGGCGCGGGGAAGGCAAACGCAAGGCATTGACCGGCACCGGCTTGGCCCAGCCAAACAGCGGCAAACCGCACAGGTAACAAACCGCCGGAACCGCCAAGGTGCCAATCGGGTCAATGTGGCGCAAGGGATTAAGCGTCAGCCGTCCCATAATATAGGCGGTATCGTCGCCCATTTTATACGCGGCATAGCCGTGTGCAAACTCGTGAAGCACAATGGAAAAAAACAAAACCGGCAAAATCAGAAACAAATCCATACTGCTATTCTACTAAATATCGCGCGTTCGGGCACGCCTGTTTGTCAATACAAAGGGCCCCGCTGCCTGCGGGGCCCCCCAAACGAAAACACTTTTTTATTTAATGACCGTGCCCGTTTGCCCGGTTTGGTAATGCACAATGCGGATTTCCACGCCCTTTTCCTTGGCCAGACGCACGGCATCGGGGTGCAGTACGCTGGCGCCGTTTAAAGCCAGTTTGTACATTTCGTCAAAATCCAGCACCTCGTATTTTTGGGCCTTTTGGTCCTTATTGGGGTCGGCCGAATACACGCCGTCCACGTCCTTGACCATTTCCACATGGTCCGCGCCCAACTGGGCCGCTAAAAACACGGCAGACACATCACTGCCGCCGCGCTTTAAGGTGGTGATTTCCTTGTTTTCCCCAATGCCCTGAAAGCCCGCCACCACGGGGACATGCCCCTGCGCCAGCTCCCGCTTCAAACGCTCTCCCTTGAGCGTTAAAATATCCGCCCCGGTATGGGCACAGGTGGTAATTAAACCGATTTGGCTGCCCGTCAGCGACACCGACGGCACCCCCCGCTCGCGCAGGGCAATAGACAGCAGTGCCACGCTGACGCGCTCCCCGGTGGTAATAAGCATATCCAATTCGCGTTTGTCGGGGTTGCGACTGATGCTGTAGGCGTGGTCCAGCAACACATCAGTCAAATTGCCGTTGGCCGAGGCCACAATCACAGGCAAAAAACCCTGGTCGTAGCGGGACTTAATCAAGTCCGCCGCCATAAAAAGTTTGGATTTATTGGCCAGCGTATTGCCGCCAAATTTCATAATGCACACGGGTTGGGACATAAGGCCTCCTGTATTACTATTATAACTAAATTTTTACTTCCATCGCCGCGGACAAAGAGTTATACTATAGGCAAAGGGGGGCTTTATGAAAAAAATCATTTTACTGCGCCACGGGCAAAGCGCGTGGAATTTGGAAAACCGTTTTACCGGGTGGACGGACGTGCCGCTGACCGAGCAAGGCATGGCGGAGGCCCGCCAAGCCGGGTGGCTGCTCAAAACGCAAAACCTTTTGCCGGAGCGGGCATTTACTTCTTATTTGCGCCGGGCGGTCCAGACGCTGAATTTAGTGCTGGAAGAACTCAACCGGGAATGGATCCCGGTGGAAAAATCTTGGCGCTTAAACGAGAAACACTACGGCGCCCTGCAAGGGCTCAACAAAAGCGAGACTGCCGCGAAATACGGCGAGGAACAAGTGAAGATTTGGCGGCGCAGTTATGACGTGCCCGCCCCGCCCTTGACCGAGGCCGACCCGCGCAACCCGCGCTTGGACCCGCGCTACCACAATGTGCCGCCGCAATACCTGCCGCTGACCGAGTCTCTCCAAGACACGATAGAGCGCATTTTGCCTTATTGGAAGGAAGAAATTTTCCCCCGTTTAGAGCAAGAAGACACCTTGCTGGTGGCGGCGCACGGCAACAGCTTGCGCGGAATTATCAAATACCTCAAGGGCATTTCGGACGCGGATATCTCCGCCTTGAACTTGCCCACGGGTGCGCCGTATGTGTTTGAATTTGATGACCGGCTGCGGCTAACTAAGGACTATTTCCTGGGCGACCCCGAGGAAATCAAACGCAAAATGGCCGCCGTAGCAAACCAGGGCAAAAAAGATTAACCGCTAGCGCCAACTAATATTTGTATTCCCAATAATTCGGTGCTTTGAGGGAGGGTTCGCTGCGCCCCGTTTCCGTCCGGCACACTTGCTGGGCCAAAGAGCCGATAATTGGGGTGTGGCAATAACGACGAGTGCCATCATCGGCGTACACCGTAAACTCCGGTACATCCGGATAGTAATTGCTTTGGCATTGTGTACGGCTACTGCTAGCGTATAGGGCCAAAGAGCAGCTGCCCCAATTCCACTTAAAAACCAACAGATTGCCATACCCCTCCACCGGTACCAACTCCTCCGAAAGCGGAGCTCCCATAGAGATATCCATTTCTGCAAAACTTTGGGGGTATTCTCCGTTGGTCATAAAAAACAATTTTTGGGCATTGTTTAAGGCCGTCCCCGCAATGACCAACTGCTGATAGCGGGTGCGGGCCACCGCCACGCGGTACTGCGGCAACGCAATAGCGGCCAAAATGCCGATAATGAGGACAACGACCAAGAG
>CAVDMZ010000030.1:0-12589 GCA_963610115.1 Duodenibacillus sp. | reverse complement strand
AAAAAAACATTAGGCAAGTGTTTTAAAAAGAGTTGCTCACTTCTACGACGGGAACTGCAATAAAACTTCTTGCTTTTGGGTTGGATACATATCCGGACCCAAGGAGAAAAAATATGCTTACAAAAATAGTATCTTTATCCCTCGCCGCTTGCTTAACAACCGCAGCGGCGGCAGCTCCGCGCTCAATCAATCCGCAAGCGAAACAATTCAAGTACAGCACCACCATTGAAAAAGAGCGGCCCGAACTGGACGAAGAAACCAAACAGCTCATTGCGGCTTACCGCAAAGACCCTTCGCAAAGCAACTATCAGGCCTTGCGGGAGAAGGTGGCCCGCAATTATGACGCCGTCGTGGCACGCAAAAAAGCCAAGCTGGAGGAGTTAAAACAAACCGCCAAGCATGCCTCTAAGGTAGAAGAAATGCAAGAAATCGTAGATGAAATGTTGCGCGACCGCGAAAACAGAATCAACCAAAGCATGAGCCGCTTTACCGATACACGCTTACGCCCCGGCGCACGGGATAATAAAGACGGCTTTTTGCCTGTTTTGGGCGCGGCCCAGAATGTTTATATTGCCTACACCCCGGTTACCCAAGCGCAATATGCGGCATTTATAGAGGAAACAGGGCGGCAGGCTCCCAAAAGCTGGCCTGATGGCAAACTCCCCCAAGGCCAAGGGCAATACCCCGTAACGCAAGTTTCTTACCAAGACGCCGCCGCTTATGCCCGCTGGCTGAGCCAAAAGGAAAATTCCCGCTACCGTCTGCCCACGGAAAAGGAATGGGAATTGGCCGCGGGGCATATGCCCAAGGACGCCGATATGAATTGCGGGGAAAATCAAGGCCTCAAACCCGTAACGGCGTATGCCAAAACGCTTTCCGCCTCGGGGGCGGTGGATATGTGGGGCAATGTATGGGAGTGGACCAGTACCGCCAAAAACGGATCCACGCAATACGCGGTCAAGGGCGGAGCGTGGAATATCCCCCGGACCCAGTGCCGTACGGAAAACCGCGCCGAAACCAGAAATTCCTCCAACGGATACAGCGATGTAGGCTTTCGCCTCATCCGCGAGAAATAACTGCATTGTTTTCCCTAAAATACAAAGCGCAAGGCCCAAACCTTGCGCTTTGTAAATTTCAGGCCGGACACGCCGGTTAAAATACTTGTTTAATGGTATTGAGCAGGTCGTCCGTGTCAAAGGGTTTATACAAAATGCCGTCGGCCCCCAAGCGTTTGGCCTCTTCGCCAATGGTCTGCTGTTTTAACCCCGTGACCATCAGCACTTTTATTTGCGGGTGCTGTTTTTTCAAGCGGGCCAGCATATCCAACCCATTCTCCGTCGGGAAAAATACGTCCAACAGCACCAATTGGGGGGCCGCCTTTTCTAGTTTTTCAAACAGCTCCGCCGAACTGCCCGCCTCCAAGACTACCTCATACCCTGATGATTCCAACACGTTCTTAATCGCCGAACGCAAAATGACAGAGTCATCCACCAACGCGATTTTTAACATAAGCTCCCCTACTTAATATATTGGGCGACCAATTTTTCGCCAAAATCCAACAAAGCCTGGGTGTCCTTTTTGGTGGCCGTTTCGGCGTACACCCGCACCAGCGGTTCCGTGCCCGACGGGCGCACCAGCAGCCATTCATCCTTTTCAAAATACACCTTCACTCCGTCTAAAGTGGAAATCTCCGCCACCTTGAACCCTGCAATTTTTTTGGGCAATTTCTTGCGCATTCTTTCCACAAAAGCGGCCTTGTCTATCGGCTTGGCCGCGGGCAAATCCCGCCGCATATACACCGAGACGCCATAGCGCTTGGCCACTTCCTCGCACAACTGCGAGGGTTTCTTTTTGGTGCAGGCCATTATGTCCAGCCACATCAGGGCAACGGCCAGCCCGTCGCGGTCCGGGGATCCGCCCTTCCAAGCATATCCCCCCGCTTCCTCCACGCCAAAGGCCACTTCCTCCAACCCCATCAGCTCCGCCACATTTTTAAAACCCACGGCCACTTCTTCATAGCCAAGGCCGTTTTCACGCGCGATACGCTTGGGCAAATATCCCATAGACAGCGTCTGCACCACCTTGCCCTTGAGCTTTTTTGTTTTGACCAAATGGTCCAAAAGGACCGCCGCCACCAAACACGGCGTAACGTAATTTCCTTTCTCATCCACCAAACCGAAACGGTCCCCGTCCCCGTCAAAGGCCACGCCGACGGCCGCCTTTTTGGCCAAAACCGTTTTCTTGAGTTCGCCCAAGTTCTTTAAGGAAGGGTCCGGCTGGAGCCCGCGGAAGGTGGGGTCATGCTCGGCATGCAAGGCTAAAATTTTATGGTTGGGCAATAGTTTCTCCATCCAGCCCGAAGTTACCCCGTACATATAATCGGCCACAATCAGCCCCTTGAACGTAGCCAAACGTTTGGCCAAGGCCGGGGGCAACAAATACTTGCGGTACAAATCGGTCAAATTCTTTTGTTCGGCCTTCTGCCCGTATAAAAAGAGTACCGGGGTCGCGTCCACCAATTGTTCTATTTCCTTGGTTTCACGCAACGAGGCGGAATGCCCCGCCAACTTGACCTTAATCCCGTTGTACTGGGCGGGATTATGGCTGGCCGTCACGATAATGCCCAGCCAAAATTTGCGCAAAGTCAGCGCGCTGACCATCGGCGTGGGCACCGGGCCGTCAGACAAAATGACTTCTATTTTATTGGAGCGCAAAATACTGGCGATATCGGCCGCAAACAAATCCGACATAAAACGGCGGTCATACCCCACGAACACCGGGGGCATCTTTCCGTTCTCGTCCGACGGTGCGTTTTCGTTGATGTAATCGGCCAATGCCTGTGCGGCGCGGCGGACATTCTCATAGGTAAAATCCCAAGCGATAACCCCTCTCCAACCGTCGGTACCAAATTTAATTTCAGCGGCCATAAAGCCCTCCGTTCAAAAATAAAAATCTTGTGGTCCAATTTCCGTATTCCTAAAATGGTGCTGCCCTTTTGACCGCCGCGCGACGCGAAGAGGTGAGCGTATACTGTACAGGCCGGCAGGCCGAGGTATCCGAACCTCCGAGCAACAAAGCGGCAAGGCAAAGAGCGACGAAAAAAGTGGAGGTGGGGGGATTCGCACCCCCGTCCGAACATCCTAACAACCCAGACGCTACAGGTTTAGCCATGCTTGCAAAACCCCGGCGTAAGCGCATGGCGGCACCGCTGGAGTTTGTTTCGTATGTCTTAAGTAAGGGCGGACGAAACGCGCCTTCCTTACCGCATTTCACATCATGACTGCCTTTCTGCGGCGTGTGAAAAGCACCGCAGAGGCAGTGGACTAAGCGTTAGCCCAAGCGACTTGATTGTCGTTAGTTATTTTTGTAGCCCTATTTTAGCTGGCCTGGCCAACCAGCACCTGCTCCCGGGCCGTAACAGATACCCGTCGAATCTATTACACCCCCGTAAAACACGGAAATTGTCAAAGAACGCGGCTCTTTACAAAGCCGCCCAAAACAACGGCATTATATTGTATCATTTTCTTATACCAATTTGGGGGCCGTTGCGCAATACGCCCCCACAGGAATTTTATGTACGTTACCACCAAACCGACGCTTTATTTAATAGACGGGTTGAACCTCGTGCGCAGTTTTTTGTGGCAGTTTGCCCGCAGCGAGGAAGAAGTTACCGCCGATTTTTTAGATTTTTTGGAAGAAATCTCTTTGGATGAAAAGTACGCCATGCACGAATACCGCGTAGTCTTTGACGGCGGCTACCGCGCGGTGGGGCCGCTGTACCGCGGCGGGGTGCATATTGTTTTCTCAGAAGAGGCCACCGCCGACGATTATATTTTTGAAGAAGCTGAGTACCTTTCCCAAAACAATACCCGCATCATTGCCGTTACTTCCGACCGGGACTTACAGGCGCGGCTAAAGGAAATCGGCGTGAAAACGCTTTTTTGCCAAAAATTCTATAACTCCCTGAAACTTTCCCGCCGCTAATTAAGCAGACTATGCGCGGCGGCCGTTTTTTTGATAAAATAACTGTGTTGGGCTGGTGGCGGAATTGGTAGACGCGACAGACTTAAAATCTGTTGGCCGCAAGGCCGTGGGGGTTCGAGTCCCCCCCTGCCCACTCTCATTTTAAGACCGGAAAACCTCCGGCAGGAGGACAAGATGTTAGAAGATTTCCAACGGACACTGGCCAAATGCTTCGGCTGGGTATTTACCGTTCATTCCACCGGGTTGCGCTTTTTTTCTATTGCCTTGTTAGTCGCTGTCTTTTTCTTGTTGCTGGGCTTTCGCGTCGTGGGCGGAATATGCTTAGTCATTGCCTGCTTTTGTGCGTTCTTCTTCCGCATTCCCAAAATCAATGTGGATTTTTCCGACGATGAGATTTGCTGCCCGGCCGACGGCACGGTGCTGAGCATCAAAACCGAAGACGACCCCAACTCGGTGGTCGTGCGTATCTTCCTTTCCATTTTTGACGTACATGTCCAGCGCGCCACGGTGGACGGACGGGTGGGCGAAATTTTTTACCACAAGGGGCAATTTTTGTTTGCCAATAATCCCGAGGCTGCCTCTAAAAACGAGCGTAACCTCATCCAGCTCTTCAAAAAAGACAGCGACCGCTTTGCCCATGTGGAACAGCTGACCGGCGCCATCGCCCGGCGCATTGAATGTTGGGTCAAGACGGGGCAAGAGGTCAAAAAAGGCCAGCTCATCGGGCTGGTGCGTTTTGGCAGCCAAGTGGCCGTGTATTTGCCTAAAAACGCAGTACGCGTCGTCGTCAAAGAGGGGCAAAAAGTTCAGGCGGGCAACACCGTGCTGGCCCTGTGGAAATAAGAGGATTTTATGACCGAAGAAAACAAACCCAAAACGGTAGAAAAACTAAAAAAGACCGGGGCGGCTGCCGCACCGTCTTTGTTTACGCTGGGTAATTTAGCCTGCGGATTTTTTTCTATTTTAGCTGCCAGCCATGGCCAATTCGGCAAAGCCGGGTGGCTGATTTTAATTGCCGCCGTGTTTGATTTGTTTGACGGCCGCGTGGCCCGTATGCTGGGTACGGAGAGCGAATTTGGCGTAGAAATGGACTCTTTGGCCGATGCCGTTTCTTTCTGCACGGCGCCGGCCTTACTGATGTATTTTATGGTGCTGCACCAATACCCGCTTTGGGGCGGGCCGATTGCTTGCGTGTATGCCTGTTTTGGGGTATTGCGCTTGGCCAAATTTAACACCATGGCCCATGCAGGGGTTGGCTCTAAAAAATATTTTTCCGGCTTGCCCGTGCCGGCTCCGGCGGCTATCTTGGCCTCGTTTGCCATTTCCTACAGCATTATGGTAACCGATATGGGCGGGCACAACCTGCGCATTATGACGGTATATTTGCCGCACATTTACAACTTGGTAGCTATTGCCATGGTGGTCATGGCGGTGCTGATGGTTTCCACTGTGCCGTATGCCGCCTTTAAGGCCAAACGTGAAAAAAAGATGAGCGTATGGGTGATGCTCTTGCTGGTCGTGCTGGTGGTTCTGTTGGTACGCTATCCCCAAGACGTCATTTTTATCGTTATGTCCGCCTATGTGCTTTTTGGATTATTGGCGGTACTCTACCGCGCGTTCAAGGGGATAAAAGTAGAAAAGTAACCCCCCCGTTTTGTTATGCGCCTGCGCCCAAGAAGCGCAGGCGTATTTTTTTGTTTTCTTTTCGCCGGGGAAATTGCTACAATGAAACAAAGGAGCCTCTCCGTGAAAACCCCTTTGCAAGACTTTGATAAAAAATCTGCCCTGCAGTTGCAGACGGCCACCTTGTTTGGCATAGACGAAGCCGGACGCGGTCCCTTGGCCGGCCCGGTGGTGGCCTGTGCCTGCCATATCGGATCCAACCTCTACAACTATTTTGAAGACGTCAATGACAGTAAAAAATTAACTCCCAAAAAACGGGACGAAATTTTTGAACGCATCAACCGCTTGGGCGTTTTGTACGGGGTGGGGTTTGCCTCGGCAAAGGAAATAGACCGCTACAATATTTTGCAGGCCACCTTTTTGGCCATGCGCCGCGCGGCGCGCAAGTTTTACACTATTCCCAATGCCATGGCTTTGGTGGACGGCCCGCACGCCATTAAAGACTTTCCCCTGCGCCAGATGCCCGTTATAGACGGGGATGCCAAGTCGCTAAACATTGCCGCGGCCAGCATCGTAGCCAAGGTACTGCGCGACCGCTACATGGCGGTCATTGACAAACTCTATCCGGCTTATGGCTTTGCCGGGCACAAGGGCTATGGAACCCCCAAACATATCGCCGCCGTACACGCCCATGGCCCCTGCCGCGAACACCGCAAAACCTTTGCCCCTATCTGCGATTTCTTTAAGCCGACACTTTTCCCATGAAACACACCACGCAATTAGGCGCCGACGGGGAGGAGCGGGCTTGTGCTTTTTTGCAAAAGCGGGGCCTGCGCATTGTGGCGCGCAATTACCGCCAGCGCTGCGGAGAAATTGACTTGGTGGCTTTAGATGGGAAAACCTTGGTCTTTGTGGAAGTCAAGCGGCGCGCGACGGGGGCCTTTGGCGGGCCGATGGCGGCCGTAACGCCAAGCAAACAAGGCAAAATCGCCCGCACCGCCGAGCGGTTTATTCAGGAAAAACGCCCCAAATTTGATAGTATAAGATTTGACGTCGTTTGCCTGCTCGGGGAAGAGATAACGCACCTTCCCAATGCGTTTATCCCCCCGCGCGGGACATTATGAATACGGAGGCCGTATGACCCAACTACAGCAAGTCAAGAAAGCCGTCGCTTTCCTCAACAAAAAAACAAAAAACTTTAAACCGGAAACCGCTTTAATCACCGGATCCGGCTTGGCGGGGTCCATTCCCCCGTTGGAAAAGAAAACCGTCATCTCGTATGCCGACATTCCGGGCTTTTTGCGCAGCACCGTGCCGGGGCACAGCGGCAATTTAATCTTCGGCACTTACAAGGGGAAAAAGCTGGTCATTATGCAGGGACGCTTCCACTATTACGAAGGCCACCCGATGAAGGATTTGGCCATTTCCATCCGCACCCTGTTTCTTTTGGGCGTGCAAAAGCTGATTGTGTCCGCCGCGGTGGGCTCTTTGGACTTAAAACTCAAACCCGGCTCCTTGTGCGTGCTCAACGACCACATTAATTTTATGTGCAATAACCCCCTCATCGGCAACCACGACGAAGCCTTCGGCCCCATGTTCTTTGACTTGAGCCAAGCCTACGATCAATCCTTGCGCAAGGTAACCATGGACGCCTGCAAAAAATTAAAAATCAATGCCAAAGAAGGGGTCTATTTGGCCGCCACGGGGCCGAATTTTGAAACCCCGTCCGAAATCCGCGCCTTCAAAACCTTGGGCGCCACGGTGGTGGGGATGAGTGTCGTACCGGAAGTGCTGGTGGCGCGCCAGTGCGGCATCCGCGTGCTGGGGCTGGCGTGGGTCAGCAATATGGGCTGCGGCATTGCCAAGGAACCGCTTTCCCATGCACAAACCATCCGCGAAACCAAAAAAATTGAAGGCAAATTCAAGGACCTGTTGGAGACGGTTTTACCGAAAATATAATAAAATCCGGCCCCGCGGCCGGACGGCGGCGGGGCTTTTTGCTTATGGCGAATGATATTTTACGCTTGGGAAAAGAAACACTCATTTACGGCACGTCCACGGTGTTGGCGCGGCTGCTAAATTTTTGTTTGGTTCCTTTTTACACCTATTATTTACTGCCACAGCAGTATGGCATGGTAGCCACCACCTTTGCCGCCATTGCGCTGCTGAGTGTGGTATTTTTGTTTGGGTTGGACCAAAGCTACCTGCGCTTTGCCAGCGACGCCTCCGATAAAAATAAGGTCTTCCGCCAATGTTTTTATGGGGTTTTCTTCAACGCTTTGCTCTTGGGCGGGCTTTTGTATTGGGCCGCGCCCGCCGCAGCGCGGCTGTGGGGCCTGGGGAATGATTTTGCCCTGCTCCGGCTGGCGGCCGGCATCTTGTTTTTAGACGTACTTAATATGATAGCCTTTACCAAACTGCGTCTGCAGCGGCGGGCGTGGTATTTTGCCGGGGTGCGGGCTTTTTCCATTGTAGTCAATGTGAGCCTGAATGTGCTGTTTTTGGCGGTGTGGCGCCAAGGGATTCATTCTATTTTGTGGGCCAATATTTTTGCCTCTTTGGCCTCTCTGCTTTTGCTTACGCCCGTGTGGTGGAGCGAGCTCAAGGGCCATAATCCCTTCCTCTTTGACCTTTCCTTGCAAAAGGAAATGCTCCGCTTTGCTTGGCCCTTTGTGCCGGCGGGGCTGGCCAGCTTGCTGGTCAGCGTGATAGACAAACCCCTTTTGGTGCATTTGGCCGGAACAGAGCAGGTGGGCATTTATCAGGCCAATTTTAAAATCGGCGTGTTTATGATGCTAATTGTATCTATGTTTGACCAAGCGTGGCGGCCCTTCTTTTTGGCGCACGCCAAGGATAAAAACGCCAAACAGCTTTTTGCCCGCGTGCTCAGCTGCTTTACGGCCTTTTCGGCGTGGGTACTGCTGGGGCTTAGCTTTCTGATGCCCGATATCATCCAAAGCCATTTGCTGGGGTCCTTTCATCTGTTGGCCCCGCAATATTGGGCCGGGCTTAAAATCATTCCCTTGGTGCTGACGGGGTATTTTTTCTATGGGCTGTATATTAATTTTATGGTGGGCCCGGTCCTGACCAAACGCACCCGCGTGCTGGTGTGGATTACCCTATTGGGCGCCGCCGCCAGTATAACCACCAATCTGTGTTTGGTGCCGCGCTGGGGTATTTTAGGGGCCGGGTGGGCGGTGGCCGTCAGTTATTTTGTCATGGCGTGCGCACTGTTTATTTTTACGCAAAAGGCCTATGGCGTGCCGTATGAATACGGCAAGCTGGCCGCGTTGGCCGGGATCGTTTTAGTCTGGGCCGGAGCGGTTTACTGGGCCGGACAAAGCTGGGCGGAGCGGCCTTTGCTGCTGCTTAAAACGGGGCTTTTGTGCATTTATCCGTGCCTGGCGTGGGGTTTGATTAGAGGCTCGCTGCCTAAGGGGGATATCCAATGAAAGTATGTATGATTTTAACAGACGGTTTTGAAGAAATGGAGGCCGTGGGCACCTATGCCCTTTTGCGCCGGGCCGGGCTGACGGTGGACGTGTACAGCCTGCGCGGAACAAAGGCCACGGGGCGTTTTGGGCTGACCTGCAGTGAGGTCCGTGACTTTGCCCGTTTTAAAGACGACGGCTACGCGGCCGTCGTGTTGCCCGGCGGCCCGCAATACAAAGAGTTGGAGGCCAGCCGCGGCGTGCAGCAGGTCTTGGCCGATTTTTACCGGGGCGGGAAATACCTCTGCGCCATTTGCGCCAGCCCGACGATTTTAGGCCGCGCAGGATATTTAAAGGGCAAAAACTACACCTGCTTTACCTGTATGAACGAAGACTTTGGCGGCCACTTTACCAATGCCTACGCCACCACCGACGGAAAGATTATCACGGGCAAAAGCGCCGCGGCCACGATAGAATTTGCCTTGGCTATCATTACGGCTCTGCTGGGGCCGCAAGCCGCCCAAAAAACCCAACAAGAAATCTATTATCAGGAGTACAAATAGCGCCCGCGGCGGGCGGATTTGCTACACTATAGAATATGAAGAAACTAAGATGCCTTTTTATGCTGGCCGTGCTGCTATCGGGCTGTGGCGGCTACCGCCAAACCACGGTAACGCTGCCCGACGGTTTTGTGCTGCATACCCGCGTAGCCGACACGCAGGAAAAGACAGAAAAAGGCCTTATGTTTGTCAAACACCTGCCCGAAAACGAGGGCATGCTGTTTGTGTTTGACCAACCGCAAACGTATTATTTTTGGATGAAGAACACTTGGATAGATTTAGACATTATCTTTTTATCTGCCGACGGGGAAATCACCCAGCTTTACGAGCATGTCCCCCATACCTACAGCTACACGCCCGACCATGAAATCCCGGTCGTACGCGGGGAAGGGCAGTATGTGCTGGAGGCCGCCGCCGGCACCGCACACCGCCACCGTCTGCAAGCCGGGGACCGCCTGCAATTTACCCTATGATGAAGAAATTTTTTCTTTTTTTTCTGCTGGGTTTGGCCAGCGCGGCCGGAGCGCAGGAGCCGGACATGGACCGCTTGTACGAACAGGCCCGCCGTCATTTAATCGCACTGATTAATATAGACACCTCCCTGCCCGAGCCGGACGAAACCGCCGCGGTGCGCTACCTTTACAAAGAGCTCAACAAACATCACATTGATTGGGAATTTCTCTCCCCCCGCAAGGGCACGGCCAACCTGCTGGCCCGCCTTGCCGGCAGTGACCCGCAGGCCAAACCGCTGTTATTGATTTCGCATTTAGATACGCAGGCGGCCGGGGAGAATTGGAATTTTCCCCCCTATAAAGCCACCCTGAAAGACGGCAATATCTACGGCTTGGGCTCCACAGACGCCAAAAATTATACGGCCATGCACTTGGCCTTGTTTACGCAAATCAAAGACAGCGGCAAAACCCCGCAGCGTGATATTATTTTCTTAGCCACCTCCGGCGAAGAATCCGGCAGCGGCACGGGCCTCAAGTGGCTGGGCGAAACCCAATGGGATAAAATCGCCCCCGGCTACGCGCTCAATGAAGGCGGCGGCATTTTGCGCAGCCCCAACAGCGGCGACACGCTGGTCTTTGCCGAGGCCGGCACCAAAATGTATATGGACTTAAAAATTACCGCCACAGGCGAAACGGGCCACGCCTCTTTGCCGGTGCAGGACCATGCGGTGTACCACCTGTCGGAGGCCTTATCCAAGCTGACCCGCTTTAATCCAACCGCCCGCCTGACCCCCGTTACGAAAACCTTTTTCAGCCGGCTGGCCCCCACGCAGGACCCGGACGCGCAAACCACCATTCACCTGCTGCTTAGCGGCACCCCACAGGAACAGCAAATGGCCGCCGATATCATGTCCCAAGATCCTTTCTTCCGCTCGCAGCTTAAAGACACGCTCAACCCGGTCAATCTTTCCTCAGGCCCAGACACCGGGGCCAATGTGCCGGAAGCATCCGCCCTTGTCAATGCGCGCCTGCTGCCGGGCACGGACCCGGAGGCATTTGTAGAGGAAATACGGAATTTTTTAGGAGAGGACGAACGGATTTCCATAGAAATTTTAGAACAGCCCGAGCTGCCCTTTCCGGCGGCCATGGACGGAACGGACCCGCTCTTTGCCGCCATTTCCGACACCGCCCAACGGATGTGGCCCGGGGCGGTGGCCGTACCCGGGATGAGCCCGGCTTCCGGCGACGGGGAGTTTCTGCGCCGCTTGGGTGTGATTACCTATGGGCTGGGCCCCACATTAGACCCCACGGTCCCGGCCGGGGCCGCCCACACCGCCGATGAGCACATTTCTGAGGCGGACTACAAAGAACAGCTCCGCTTTTTTACCGCCGTCGTATATGCCTTTGCCATGGGGGAAACTATTTTGCCTGCCGCCCCCGGGGGAAATACCGCGGACGCGTCGCCTGCAAAGCAGCGTGCGTTGCCAACGGCAGAAAGTAATTTGACGGGAAAAGAGAACGCGTTACCGACAAAGCAGGAAGCCTTACCGGCGGCAGAAAAAGAAAAACAAAAATAAATACTTTCTATTTTTTAGGCTCCCCCCGGCCTTTTAGGGCCGGGGGGATTTTTTTGGAATTAATTATTATATGTACCAGTATACCAGCTCTTACAGACGCCGTCATCGCCATAGTATTGGCACCAAACCCTAGATGTAGTATTTCCCTTTTCTTCATAGCTGTAGTAATAGCCACGTCCATACGCTGTACAGTTGCCGTTGCTGTCAAAGGCAGAGCAGTAACGATAGCCCGTCGGCTTTCCTTCCTCATCATAGGTGTAGTAAGTGCCACTGCTATACGACGTACAGCTGCCGTCACTGCTATAGGTGCTGCACTTGCGTTCAGACGTCTTATTCCCTTTTTCATCATAGGTGTATTCATAGTTATTATCACGATAGCGGTTTGTGTATTGATACGCCGTACATTTGCCATTACTGCGGTCAAAAACCCTGCACTTACTCTCAGTCATCATATTGCCATAGGCATCATAGGTGTAGTCATAGTTAGTACCCCACGAACTAGTATACCCCGTACAGCTGCCGTCACTGCCAAAGATGTAGCAGGCACGCTGAGAGGTCTTATTCCCATTCTCGTCATAGGTGTAGTAATAGGAGCCATAATACGATTTACACTTGCCGTCGTCACTGTTAACATCGAAACACCCTCTCTGAGACGTCATATTCCCATTCTCATCATAGAAGTAATCATAGCCACCTTTGTTATACGCTGTACATTTTCCGTCACTGCCAAAGGTTTTGCAGGGACGCTCAGACGTCTTATTTCCATTCTCGTCATAGAAGTAGTCATCGCCAGCGTTATACGCCACACAACTGCCGTCGCTATGAAGGAATGTGCACCAACGATAGGACGCCTTATTTCCATTCTCGTCATAGGTGTAGTCTTCGCGCCGGCTATACTTTGTACATTTGCCGTCACTGCCAAAGGTGAAGCAGCTACGCTCAGACGTCTTATTCCCATTCTC
>CAVDMZ010000029.1:0-12679 GCA_963610115.1 Duodenibacillus sp. | reverse complement strand
AAATGGAAGGTGCTGAGCAGAGACCTCTCAGCACGACAGCAATTTTTATAACGGCATTTTTTTGTTTCCCCTTTCTCATAAAAAAGGGAGATTTTGACCCGGGGCCGAGAGAAGTGCTATATTATTAGAAAGTTTTGTTTGGATGTGTGGACGGGCCAAACTGCATAAAACAGTTGACAAGTCCGTTAAAAGTTGCAAAAATTTAAGAGTGAGCCTGCCGCGCACTTTTTTGTATTAGTTAAAAATACAGGGGTGAGTGCGGTGTTTGGTCGTATAAAGATTTTTAAAGAATTCTAAAACGGGATACTACAAACGAATATGACACTTAGAAATTTAAGAAAGTTTTTCTCTGGCAAAACGGTCTTGGCGGCTGTTTTGCCGTTGTTATGTTTAGCGGCGGCGCTGCCCGCCTTTTCCCAGACGGCAGAGATTCGCGCGGCCGGCGTGTATTATAAGGACGGCGCCAACGATATCAACAGCGTGTACTGCAATTGGGGCAGTAGTGTCGGGGTAACTGATAACTATAAGGGGGCTGTTACCAATGTGGGGAAGCACCAGACCAATGACCCGTGGGACACCTCGGCTTTGATTGAATATGACCAGCCCTATCCTTCCCCGACGGATCCGAACAATTATCCGAACCACTGCCTGGCGTTGTGCTTTGACGTATACTGCACCAATAAACCGGCCGGGCAGAGCACCTATTCCATCGCTTTCCCGATTCAGCGCATCCGCTTTGATATCGCCCGCTATTATGGCTCTAAAGACATTGTCAATCCGGATACCAATCCGGCCATCCGCACAATTAACATGTCCATTATGGACAATAGAATTAACGGACAGGGGAAGACGCTTGATGTTAGTGAGTTTACATGCGGCTCTTATCACTGTTGGGGTGCTACCAATGATTTTGATACCACGTATACTTGTCCGGCAGCGCAGTACTATTGTGATGTTGAAAGAGGAGAAAAGTGCGATGGGAGTACCTGCCTGGCATCCGCGCATTGTAAAGATGCGAGTAACGAGTGGGTCACCAGCTCCCAGTCTGTGGAGGATTTTTGTGGTAACGACAACAAAGTAGGAAAGTGTGTAGTATTTGACGGCAACGGGGCGAAATCCGGGGATCCGATACGTTTCTGCACTTCGTGGGACGGCTCGTATGAAATCATGGGCGAGTTCGGCAAGACCAACGGCCAGTTTGGTTTCCGCGCCAATGTTCACACCGATTTCCCGGGCGACGGGGACGCTATTGAATCCATTACCATTGATGATACATTCCTCTACCCCGGTGATGCCCAGTATCCGATCCAGGTAGACGTTACCAACGTGCACACGGTGCGCGCCACCGCCACGGTGGTGGGGTCGGTTACCCCGGTACAGGCCACGCCGTACTCTATCGCTTACCGCCTCAGCAAGGACGCCGATGTGCGGATGCAGATTTTTGACGCTTCCGCCCAAATTCCCTATACGGGCAGTGACGGTAATGCTACAGGGAATTATACAGGGATCAGCACAAACTCTACGGAGGATTTGATCATCAAACAAGGCTCCGTGGTGCGCCATTTGATTGACTGGCAGCCGCGCTTGGGCGAGGGGATGAAGGGATCTGACAGCGATAAATATGTGGTGGAGTCTGAGCAGTGGGACGGCCGCGACGATGACGGCCGCTTGCTGCCCGCCAACAACTATTTGATTTCTATTCAGGCCAAGAGCCAAGACGAATGGCCGGGCACGGACTTCTCCCGCGCCGTTACACGCCAAATTTCGTTGGACCCGCTCAAACTGACCGACATCCGCGTGCAGGGGCTGAACAAACAGTCCACGGCGTATGCCACCGTGCGCTATGTCCCCACGGAAGGCGCTAAAGTATATTTTGAAGTTTATTCTCCGGGCACCACGTTTGACAGCACCTATACCAAAGGCTACGAAGTTACGGGTACATCCCCGGCCGTAACAACCGGCACGGGCGTGTTGGTGTACCGCAGCGAACAGCAGCGGGCCCGCGCCTTGGACTACCCCGACAAATGGGACGGCCTGTGCCACAATGAGGCGGGCTGTGCCATCCCGTATGCCAAGGGCACCACATTGCCGATTTCGGGCGGGATTTTTAACGGAACAAACTGCACGGACGGTACCGTTGCCAACGGTAACTGTGTCGTAACCTATGCCAACGGTGCTCCGTTGCCGGACGGCGACTATGTCTATGTCCTGTGGGCGGAAGTGCCGTACACGGATACCTATTATAATGGCGCCGCGTGCTACCCCAATCCGGCCGGGTGCACCACTCCCCGCACGGATGATACGACGACGGCGCAAAACGGTACCTTTACGGGCGTAAAGACCCAGCGCTATTATACGGGCGTCCTGCCGGTGGAACGCGGCGTGGTGGACATTACCATTCAGCCGGTCAGCTATTCCACGGTGGGCTCCAGCCCGACGGCGTATGGCTTGGATCCGTTCATTTTTAAATATTCTATCGCCCGCGAGGCCGTAGTCAATGCCTATGTCAAGAACACCGCCGGACTGACGGTCAAAACCCTGACGGATGAGGGGGGCAACACCAATGTTGCCCAGCAGATGAATACCCTGTCTTGGGACGGGCGCGATGACCAGGGCCGCATGGTGGGCCCCGGCACCTATCTGTTTGTGGTGGAAACCTCGGACCCGATGTTCCCCAACAGCGTCAAAACGCAAGCGTCGGCGGTATTCCCTGTGGACCTCTACCGCGTGGTGGACGTAAGCACCACCGATGTGTATGGCGACAGCGAGGCCAAAGCCACCATCAGCTATTCCTTATCTAAGGCCATGGCGGTGCAGGTCAATGTATATAATAAGGACGTCGTCATCCCGGCTCCTAAAGCCACGGGCAATGTGGAAACGGAGTCTTGGGGTACGGTGCCTGCGGCGGTAGTAACCGGCCTGGGGACCCAACTGCCCGGCTTGACCGCTGCTGCGGGAATTCCTGCGACGGTTACCTCCACTTTTGTGGCAGGGGACAGTGTAGGGTATAAATACTTATATACCACCCCGGTCTTTGATAATACCACGAAAACCTATACCTATTACCGCGTGCGCAAAAACGTAACCGCCGCGGACGAAGCCGCCAATACCGAAACATATACGGTGGATGAAATCTTGTCCTACACGGTCAAGGTGGAACAATGGCCGCCGCGCGTGTGCGATTTCACCACGGACGGCGCCGCGGGGAACCAGTTCTTCCGCAACGGTTATGTGGACCCGTCCACCAACCCGACTTGTATTTATGTAAACGACAAGACCTTTACCAACTATCCGGCCAATGCCACCGCCGCCAAGTATAACTATACCGAAGGCGCCGCGCAAACGCTGGATGTGCGCCTGCAGCCGGTCAAAACCTTTAACCGCTCGTCCAACCGCGCGGGCGACGGTGTGCGCATTACTGAGGAATGGGACGCGCAATATTTCTATAACCCGACCCCGGTGTCTGTTTTGGACGGCGGTAAAAACTCGGTAGAGGCCGTTACCGCCTGCACCAATGCAACGGACCTGACCCAGTGCCCCTATGAAATGGTGCCCGACGGCCAATATCCGTTCTACATTGCCGCGCAGACTAACGAAGCAGTGGACTTGTATTACGACCAAACCACAGCCGCGCCATTGCGCGATACGGCCGACGTGGTCCGCCAAACCGGCTTGTACGCCACGGATAAACCCGTTTACCGCGTCAATGTCACCCGCGGCCCGGTGTATTTCTTGGACGGCACGGTGGCAGTCTATCCCAATGCCCCGCAGCTGTTTAATACCTCGTCCGGCCCGGTGTTTGTGCCGCCGTACGAAATTAACTTTGCTATTTCCCGCGCCGCTACGGTGGAGGTGGCTATCGTCGCACTGGAAAACAACCTCTGCACCACCACAACCACGCCGGGCGCCACGGGCACCAATGTGCAGTATGCCAAAGCCGGGGACGTGTGCAAATATCTAAGCACCATGACCATTGTCAACAGCCCCAACTTTGACCCCAATATCACGCGCAAAATTTATTGGGACGGCACCGACAATAACGGCTACTATGTGCGCAACGGCAATTACGAAATCCGCCTGACCGCCAAGAACTACCCCGACGCGGGCTTGTACCAGCCGACCGTCAAGCAAATCACGCAGAATGTGGACTTGCTCAAGGTGTTTGACTTGCCGGAGACGGAGTCTTATGCCATTAACAAACGCGGCACCGATATGAAGATTTCTTACCAAATCTCCGTGCCGATGAAAGTAGCCATTCAAATCTTTAAGCCGGGGACCACCATTTACGACTATCAAAAGGGTACCCTGCGCGACCCGGCCACGGGCAAAGAAGTAACCGATATCAACGACGTTTTGGTGCGCACCCTTGTGGGCATCCGCCCGTCCACCACGCTGATTGAAGAGGTGTGGGACGGCACCGACTATGCCCAGCAGGACGTGCCGGACGGGACCTATCCGTTCCGCTTCGTTACGGCGTTGCAGTCGGCCGATATTGACTCTATCACCGGCGAAATCATCCCCGGCGATGACGCCACCACCGGCACAGAGCGCAACTGGAAGATTGACCATGTGGCCGATACCTCCCAGTATGTCAACCTGCACCGCGCCACGGTGGCTATCGGCGACGGGGAGTTTGTGTGCGAGGATTGGGAAAAGACGGTCTTCTTCTACCCCAATCCGTTTAAGACGCCCACCGGCACCCTGGAAGTTACCAAGCTGCCCGTGCCCGGCAAGATGTCCATTAAACTCTATAACTTGGCCGGAGACTTGGTGCGCGAGGGCGGTTACCAGTGTGTGGATGCCAACAATATGACCGTGACCATGGGCAACAGCTTAGACCTCAGCCCGGACAATACCGTCAGCAACACCGTTTACGACGGCAGTATGCCCACCCTGCGCAACGCGGCCCTGCGCTGCTTCTGGGACCGCACCAACGACCACGGCAAAAAGGTGGCCCGCGGCGTGTATTTCGGCTTGGTGGACTTTAGAGCCCAAAACGGCAGACAACACTGCCAAAAAGTAGTGAAGATTTTGATTCCCAGATAAAAATAGGAATTTATGAAGATGAAAAAATCATTTCTGTTTGCTTGTTTTACCTTGGCTATGGCGGCTCCGGCCGCTTGGGCCGACAGCTATGCCGATGCCGGTACCAGCGCGAGCGCGTTTTTAAAGATTAACGCCGGCTCTCCCCGGGCGCAGGCCTTGGGTAATGCCTATGTGTCTATTGCCGACGGGCCGGAAGCCTTGTTTTGGAACCCGGCCGGGGCAGCCTCTGCCACCACCAAGGAAATCCAGTTTGCTTATTTGGATTATTTGCAAGGCTATAAAGCCCGCACCTTGGCGTATCTGCAGCCCATGGGCAAAACCATCATCGGCGTAACGGCCAACTATATGGATATGGACGGCTTTGACTTCCGCGACGAATCCGGCCGTCCCCAGTCGGATGGGCCCGGCAAACCGGTGCAAAACTTTGTAGGCAGCCTCTCTTTGGCGCGCGGGTTCTTTAACCAGGGCCTGCAGCTGGGGGCGACGGCCAAGTACATCAATGAAAAATTGGACACCTACCGCTATACTAACATCGGTTTTGACGTAGGGGCCAAGGCCCGCCCGTGGAAATGGCTGGGCTTGGGCGGCGCGATTGTCAATATCGGCGACAAAGATGAAATGCCTCGCGGCTGGCGCGTGGGGGCCGATATTGACACCAAATATTGGACCTTGTCGGGCGAATATATGAAATACCGCGACGACAAAGGCCGCTACGGAATCGGCTTGGAAGTGCACATCCCCGAGGACTTGCTGCAGGTGGCCCGCTTTGACTTGCGCGTGGGGTATTACGACCGCGAAAGCACCGGCTACAGCGACAGCGAAAACTTAAAGAGCCTGGGGCTGGACTCCACCTCTAAAGTTTCCTTTGGCTTTGGCATTTACAGCTCTGAACTGTTTGGCTACGGCGCCAGCATTGATTATGCCGTGACCCCGTTCGGCGCGTTGGGCACCTCGCAGCAGATTGCGGTGTCCGTGCAGTTTTAAGGCGTAGGGCCGCCCTAAGCGGCGGCGGGAAGACAAGTGAAGAAACAAAGCGGCGTTTTGCACCGCGTCCTGCGCGGTAAAAAGGGTCAAACCGCCATAGAATATGTCATTACGGCGGGCGCTTTGTTCGGCGCGTTTCTAGCGTTTTATGCCTTGTATTCCAACTTGGTCCCGCAGCAGTTTGACCAAGGCGCCAAGGTGATTTTGTCGGTGTACGATACAGGTAATTAATTTAAAAAAATCAGGAGGAGTTTATGAAGTTTATCATCGCCATGCAAAACAGATTAAACGCCGTGAAACAAGCCGCGTTTAACTGCGTCAAAAAACAAGAAGGTCAGAATACGATTGAATACATCATCATGCTCGGCGTGGTGGTGGGTATTGCCCTGTTGGTGGGCACGCTGGTTAAAAATATGATGCCGGAACTGTTTGAAAACATCAAGAGCAAAATCATCGGCGGCATTAACTCCGGCGACTAAGACGTAAGATGATAAAACCTTTTCATGGGGGGCGTGCGGGGCAGGTGACGGTGGAATTGATGCTCATTCTGCCGGTGCTGATGTTGATGATATTCTTTATTTTGGAATACGGAAACATCGCCTACCACACGATTATTGCCAACCACGCCTCCTATGAATTTGCCCGCATCGGCGCGCTGACCGGGGTCAAAAAACCCAGCGGCCGCCCCAATGTGAGCACGATGGCCAGCAAGATTAATGCGGCCAAACAAAAGGTGTTCGGTGCCGACGCGCAGCGCATTACCGTGCGTGTCAAGGTGCAGTCCACCGGCCGGGACCCGCTCTATACCCGGCATACGCATGAGGATGTGGTCGTTACCGTGACGTACCCGGTGCGGCTGGCATTCCCGGGGACCAGCTGGCTGTTGGCCAGTGACCCCAAAAAAGAAGGCATCCGCAAAATAGAAGCCACCACGCGCATGCCGCTGGAAAAGGTGTACGCCAGCTCAGACTCAAAATAGGTGGCGCCAATTTGTTTTTATTATACTGGGATTGACTAGGAGAAGAGATGAAAAAAGGAATTATGCTTCCGTTGGTGTTGGCCATACTTGCCGCCATCGTTTATGCGATGATTGTGCATAGTGCTGAAAAGAAACTGCAGGCCTCCAAGAGTATCAAAACGGTGCTGGTGCCTGTGCGTGATATCAAGGAACGTGAGGTCATCAAGCGCGATTATTTAAAACGCGTGCAAGTCCCCGCGGCTTATGTGCAAAAGGATGCCTTTACCTGGACGACCGATGCGGACTTTGCTAAAATTGACAATGCCATCGCCCGCGTGCAAATCCCCAAAGGAAACCAAATTTCCAAGTATGCCGTGACCTCGCTCTCTCCCGAGGCCGGGCTGTCCAGCAAAATCCCAGTGCAGATGAGAGGCTTTGTCATTACGGTGGATTCCAATATGGCCAGCATGATTAAGCCCGATGACAATGTGGACATTCTGCTGACCTTTGAAGCCGTCATGAAGAGCGGCGCCCGCCAAAAAGTGACGGTAACGCTGCTGCAGAACGTAAAGGTGTTGGGCGTAGGCTCTGACTTGGGGCAAGGTTTGGACGCCAAGGGCGCCGCCGCCTTAAAGAGCAAGGAAGAGGACGCTTCCGCTTATACCGATACCAGCGCGCTGAGTTTGGCGCTTTCCCCGCGCGATGCGCAGTATTTGGCCTTGGCCAAGGATGAGGGAACTCTGACGGTCATTTTGCGCTCGCACGGCGATGTGACCAACTACTTAATGGAGATTGCCACCTTTGAAAAATTATTTCAATAAACAGGAATGACCGAACTTATGAAATTTACAACGAAAATTACACTGTTTGTATTGCTTTTCTCCCTGGCGTGTCCGGCTGCGTTTGCCAAAAAGACGCGTCTGGTGGCTGTCAGCGCCGACGTGGTGGAAATCAGCGGTACCATGACCTCGGCCAAAGGGTTTGAATGGAACCAAATCTTTGACTTTGAAGAGGCCAATATCCCGGGCATTTTGTCCTTGGGGGAGTTTGAACGTAAAACGGCCGTCATCACGCGTTTGCGCTTGTCGGAGACCGAAGGCCGCGCGCAGGTGCTTTCCAACCCCAAAATTGTAACCAGCTCCGGCAACAGCGCCAAGATTACCGTCGGCGGCAAAGTGCCTATCCCGGTGGTCAATAACCAAGGGGTAGGCTCCCAACTGGAAGAATACGGTATTTTGCTTAACGTGCTGCCCACCATTATCCCCGAGCGCGGTAACATCATTGACCTGCAGGTGCAGCTGTCGGTGTCGTCGGTGGACTATTCCCGCACCGTGTCTGTGGGTACGGCCACGGCCCCGTCCTTTACCAACCGCGATGTGGAAACCCATGTGGAGCTCAACAGCGGGGAAACCTTGGTCATCGGGGGGCTCAAAAGCAGCGCCCGCAACGTCAGCGAAACGCGCGTGCCGTTCTTGGGGCGCATTCCGCTGCTGGGCATGTTCTTTAAATACAAGGACGTAACCGAAGAGCAACGCTCGCTCTTTCTGTTTATTACGGTAGAAGTGGTAGAGTAACCTGATTATTTTATGGCAGAACTGCAAACCGAAAAAAACGAAGCCAAAATCATTGCCTTGAGCAGCCCCAAGGAGGGCGCGGGCAAGACCACCTTGACGCTGAATTTGGCGCTGGGCTGGGCGGGCATCCAGAAACGGCCCGTGCTCATTGTGCCGCTGGATCCGCTGGCGCGCCAAGAGCACAGCTTTTATTTGGATATTAAGAAACCCGTCAGCGTGGCCGATATTTTGCGCACCTTGGGCAATACCAATATTGCCGTGGTGGGGGGGCTTTTGCGCGGTAAAATTTCTATGTCTCAATGGGGGGTGGGCGTGTTGCCGTTGGGCAATACCCGCGCGCAGGTGGCTTCCATCAGCCCCAAGATTTTAATTCCCATTCTTTCGCGTTTGTCGCAAACCTTTGATATCTTTTTGGATGTGGACTCCTCTTTCCCCATGCAGGCTTTCGCTTTTGATTTGTCCGATAAGGTGTTTTGGGTTTCCAATGCCACCCGCACGCATTTAAACTCCACGGTGCAGCTGTTCAATGACTATAAAGAGCAGCGCTACCCCATGGAGCGCGTGAGTGTTATTTGCAACCAATACGATATGCCGGGCTCCATTCCTTATGAGGAAGTGGAAAAGTTTTATAATTCCTTGGGCCGCGATATTGATGTCTTTTTGCCGTGGGACGAGGGCATTATGGCCACCTCCAACCGCAAAGAGGTGGAGATTATTACCAACCCGCAATCGGAATGGATTAAGGGCTTGCGTCTGGTATTGGCCAAAATCCGCGATTTGACCCCGGCCCCCAAGGATTGGGTGGCCTCGGTGTCGGATGAGGAATTTACCCAAGCCGCCAAAGAAATTTGGAGCCCCATTGTAGGCAGCGGCGCGGTCGCCGGGCCGGAAAGCCATGTGGCGGTGGAGGAACCGGGCGAAGCGGGCAAAACCAAACTTTCTTTTTGGGATGATTTGAAACAAAAAATCCACAAGGACGTCGTCAAAACGCTGGAAATTGAGCGCATCGTCATCAGCGATGAAAGCTCCGCCAGCGAGCAGACCCGCAAGCGCGTGGCCGCCATTGTGGACGATATTTTGCAAAAACAGCCCAATTTGCAGTTTTCGCGCGACCAGCGCACCCGGTTTGCCTCGGAACTATTGGACGAAATTTTGGGCTTGGGACCCTTGGAAACCTTAATGCGCGACCCCAGCGTAACCGAAATTATGGTCAATGCCTTTGACAAAATTTTTATTGAGCAAAAAGGTAAATTGACCCTGACCAAATACAAATTTAGAAACAATGAACAAGTGGTGCAGGTCATTAAGCGTATTGTTTCGCCCTTGGGCCGCCGCATTGACGAGTCTGTCCCGTTGGTGGACGCCCGCTTAAAAGACGGCTCCCGCGTCAACGCCATTATTGCACCGTTGGCCGTGTCGGGCCCGACACTGACCATCCGCCGTTTCTCCCAAAAGCCGTTCGGGCCGGAGGATTACTTCCGTTTCGGTACCATCAGCCCCGAATGTATGGAATTTTTGGAAAAGTGCGTACGGATCCGCAAAAACATCATTGTTTGCGGCGGTACCGGCACCGGTAAAACCACTTTCTTAAATGCCTTGTCGGGCTATATTTCCGATAATGAGCGTATCATTACGGTGGAGGATACGGCCGAGTTGCGTTTGCAGCAGCCGCACTGGGTTTCCTTGGAAAGCCGCCCGCCCAACGTAGAGGGCAAAGGCCAAATTACCATTCAGGACTTGGTTAAAAACTGCTTGCGTATGCGCCCGGACCGCATTGTGGTCGGGGAGTGCCGCGGCGGCGAAGCCTTGGATATGTTGCAGGCCATGAACACCGGCCACGAGGGGTCCTTGACCACCATTCACGCCAATACGCCGCGCGACGGGCTGTCGCGCTTGGAAGCCATGTGCATGCAGGCCAGCGCCGATTTGCCCATTTTCGCGATCCGCGAAATGATTTCTTCTGCCGTGAATATGATTGTGCAGCTGTCGCGTTTTTCCGACGGTTCCAGAAAGGTAACGTACATTACCGAAATGCACGGCCAAAAGGACGGCATGATCCAATCCACCGATTTGTTCCGCTATGTACAGACCGGGGTGGATGAAAACGGAAAGGTGTTGGGAATGTTTGCCCCGACGGGGAAACTCCCCAGCTTTTTCCACGATTTTAAAGCCAAGGGCGTTCCTGTGAACGAAGAGGTCTTTTTGAAGGGAGCCGTCCCGCTGGACGAAAACGGCGAGCCGGTTTTGCCCAATACGCCCCCTCCTCCGCCGGGAGCATAAAACAATGAAGAGGACCCTTTTACTTGTACTGGGATTGGGCTTTGGCTGGGGCTTTTTGGCTCCGCAGCCGGCGGAGGCGCGCGGGTTAAACCAACGCGACAAACGCCAGATAGAATGCGCCATGTTCAAAATGCAAGTCTTGGCCAACTATTTTGACGTCAGCAAACCTGCCGAAACCAAAACCTATGAATATCCGTCCGTTTGCGGGAGCAACTTGGCGGGCAAAAAAATTAAACTGCCCGAATGGTTCCCCGCGGAATTGGAGCGGATGGACAAGCTCAAAGTGGTCTATATCGCCAAGGAAGGCACTTTAAGTGAAGCTACCTTGTGGTTTCGCACATTTTCTAATGTTTATACTTTTTTGGACCGGGCCAATAATGCTTTAGACCCCAGCCAGCCCGTCGTGCTGGAGCAACTCTCGCGCGGGTACGTCAGCAACCGCATCCGTTTGGTGGGCAATTTGGACCGGCTCAATAAAGAGTTGGTGCGCGGTAAGGAAATTTTTAGCATGAAGGACAGCATGCAGGGCCGGGCCCGCGCCATGCTGGCCACCTTGGAATTTATGAACCGTGAATTTTACAGCACGGTGGAATCGTTTACCAGCCCGGCGGCGCAGAAGGAGGATAAATACCGCCAGTCCGTTATGGCGGTGGTGGTGTTGGCCAATGAGCTGTGGAGCGAGTTCCGCGCCGCGCCTATCCCCATGAATCCGCCCGACGCGCGGACCTTTAAGGTAACCGACGGCGAACGTCTGTGGAATACCTTGCTAATGGTTCTGGGTGCGGTATTGGCGGGGTATGCGGTATATCTGTTGTTGGAAAACAAGAAAGAGGCCGTTTTGGACGCTTGGGACCGTTACCGCGAAAAGAGCGTCATGTGGGCCGATGATTTTAACCGCCAGTTTTTGACCATTGACGTTAAATACATTGTGTTTGGCACCTTGGGCGTGTTTGCGCTTTTTGGGCTGATGATGGGGCTCTCTGTGGGGGGCTTTGGCGGGGTGTTTATGTTCCTGTTGGTGGTGGCGTTGGGCGCGGTGGTGTCTGTGCGTATGCCGGCCATTGTGCTGGACAAACTTAAAAAGAGCCGCGGGCGCAAAATTAATGCCCAGCTGATGGATTCCTTGATTTTATTGTCTAACTCCTTGCGTTCGGGGATGGACATTGTGCAGGGGTTTGAAATGGTGGCGCATGATTTGCAGCCGCCTATTGCCGATGAATTTGGGCTGGTCGTAAAGAACTACCGCTTGGGTACGCCGTTTGAAAAGGCCTTGGAAGGGTTGGACGAGCGGGTGGAGAGCCGTATGCTTTCCTACATTATCAAGGCCATTATCATCCAGCGGCAGGTGGGCGGTAATTTGACGGTTATTTTTGCCCGCTTGGTGGAAAACATCCGCGAGGAAAGCAAACTGGAAGAAAAATTGGACGCCATGACCGCCCAGCAGAAGATCCAGGCTATCGTGGTAGGCATTATGCCCGTGGTGATGTTGGGTGTGATGTTTATGTTCCGCCCCGGTGAAATGTTGGCCTTTTACAGCACGGCGGTGGGGTTGTTTGTCTTGTTCTTCTGTTTCGTGTGGATTATGATCGGGATGAAGCTGATCCAAAAACTTGGGGACGTCAAGGTATAAACCATGAACGATGCCATTCTTTATTTGGTGTTAAATTCCATTTTAGCCATCGGCGCGTTTGCGCTGTTTGTGGCGGTGTTTGCCTTGTTGTCTCCCAAACGTGAAAAAGAGCAAATCGTAGATGTGGCGGCGCAGCGGTTTAAATCCTCCTCCAGCTTTGCCAGCTTGCAGCCCGAAAACAAATGGATAGACCGCTTGGCCGTGTTT
>CAVDMZ010000028.1:0-12760 GCA_963610115.1 Duodenibacillus sp. | reverse complement strand
GACTCCAACTATGCAGCCGACCGCTTGTGCAAAAGTTTAGGGGGCACGGGCGCTGAGACGGTAGGCTGTGAGGGAAAATGCCGCAGTTGGGAAATCCCCTAACCATAAACCCCGCACTCAAAGGCGCGGGGTTTTGTTTTATCATTTGGCAGAAACAGGTTTTTGAATAAGAAATAAGCTGATGAAAATAATCCCCAGCCCGAGGATTTCATTTCCGCCTGGCAACTGGCCTAAATGAATCACATCGCCCGCCATGGCCACCACCGGGGTAAAATAAGTAACAGAAGCCATCCGCGTGGCGCCCCAGCGTTTAATCAAGGCCACCATCAGCAAAAACGCTACGGCGGAGGACGTCACGCCCGCCCATGCCAAAGACAGCAACACCTTGCCTGAGAACACCGCCGCTTGCGGCACAGGCTCTAAGCAAAACGCCACCGCCAGCAACACCACTGCAGAAAAAAGATACTGGTGAAACGTGTTGGCCTCTAAGGTGGTGCTGGTGTCGTCCACCATGATTTTTTTGGTCAATACATTGCCCAGCGCATACGACCACGCCATCACCAAAAAGCCCAAGCAGCCATATAAGGCCCACGGATTGTCCCCCAATGTCAAACTGGGCCACATAATAACCAGCAGCCCGGCCACGCCGATGAGCACCCCGGCCGCCCGGCGCCAGGTAAAGCGGTCCACGCCTTTGAGCAAAATGGCCCCGGCGATAAAGGACCACATCGGCACCGTGCCGTTAAAAATGCCGCCCAGGGTGGGCGAGACGAAGCGTTGGCTCCACGAAATCGCCACAAAGGGCAGTAAAATCAACAGCAGGCCAATGACCCACGGCCGCCAAATTTGTTTGAGCGAAATGCGCAAGTCCTTGCGTTGCACTCCGTATAAAATGATAAAGAACAGCAACCCGGCCAGCACCCGAAAGAAAGTATTCCAATAAGGGGGCAGTACCGCTACTGTATTTTTGGTTGCCAAAAATGCCGTTCCCCAGCACAAAGCCAAAGCAAACGCCATCAAGTAACTCATAAAAATCCTCCTCTAAAAAGTCCTTTTATTGTATAAAATTGTCCGGCAGCTCAGTGCAGGTGCCAATACCAGCCCAAAATGACCAAGCCCAGCAGCAGCCGGTACACCACAAACACGTTAAAGCTGTGCGTTTTGATGTACTTCATCAGTCCGCCGATTACCAACAAAGCGCCGATAAACGCGCTGAGAAAGCCCCAAACTACCGGGGCTGTGATATCTCCCCAGCTCAGCTGCCCCAGCTCCAACACCGCCGCCCCGGCGATAATCGGGGCGGAAAGTAAAAAGGAAATCCGTGCGCTTTGGCTGCGGCTCAGGCCCAATAATAGCGCGGCCGTAATGGTTATGCCGGAGCGCGACACCCCCGGTACCAACGCCAAGGCCTGCGCACAGCCAATCAGCAGCAGGGTCTTTAGCCCCACTTGGGGGCTCTCTTGGTCCGCCGCCCGGCGGTCCGCCACCCACAAAAGCACGGCAAAAATCATCAAGCACGCGGCAATGACCAGCGGGTGGCGCAAGGCCGTTTCGGCCCACTCCTTTAAGCAAAGCCCCGCCACCGCCGCCGGCAGTGTGGCCAAGGCCAAGCCCCACAAGGTGCGCCCCTGCGGGCTGCGCGGACGCGTCAGAGCGTTGCGCAACAGTTCCCACCAATCTTTGGCAAAATACAATAACACCGCCAGCAGGGTGGCCAAGTGCAGCAATACGTCAAAGGCTAGCCCTTGGTAGGCCTGTCCGCGGAAGAAAGGCAGCAATACCAAATGGGCCGAGCTGGAAATCGGCAAAAATTCGCCCAACGCCTGCAAAAGACCCAATAAAACTGCGTCTAAAACCGTCATGCTTTTCCCTCCAGCAAAAACCGGGGCGGCCCTTGGGCTGCCCGTGGTGCGCAAGAATTTAAATCTTCATAAAAGTAGTGAAAGCGCGCCAAAAATGCAATAATATGTAAACGACTTTATATTTTACTATAGCATTTTATGCGCATTTATTACGCGCCCTACCGGGCCTTGGAAAAACAATTTGTCTCTCATACCGCCGCCTTGCATCCGGGGCCGGGGCGGCGTGTGCTGGTGCTGTGCCCTTCGGGCCGGGTTTCGCTGCGTCTGCGCAAGCTGTTGGCGCAAAAAATGGGGCTGTTTAGCAATGTCTATTTTTTAACTTTTTCACAGCTTTTGGCCGAACTGGACCAAGAAACCCCTCTGCCCCGCCTGCCGCTTTTGCCCGGGGACAGCTTGCATGACTATTTGCTTAAAAATTTGCTCTCCCGTCCGGCCTTGGCCCGCTACCCGCTCAGCCGGGGTTTTGTCAGCGCGGTGCGGGCGGCCCTGCGCGATATGGCGGATGCACTGGCCGACCCGGACGTGCTGGAGGAACACCTGCTGACCACGTCTGACCCGGCCTTGCAGGAACAGCGCGCCCACGGCCAATGGCTGCTGCAGGTGTACCGGGTCTATTTGCAGGAAATGGACCGCGTGCCGGGCTACCGCTCCTACCGGCAATATTTTGATGACGCCCTGCACCAAGCGCAAAATTCCGTCTTTTTACATTCCTTTCAGGAAATTCTCTTTTACGGGTTTTATGAATTGACCGGGCGCCAGTTGGAGCTGTTTAATACGGTGCGCGGCCAATACCCGGTAACGGCTTTTTGGCTGTATGCCGATCATCCGGCCCTTGCTTTCGGACGGAAATTTTTTGAAACCAATATCTTGGGCGGCGGCCCGGCCGAAGCTTTGCCCCAGCCCTGGGACGAATTGGCCGCCCAGCAGGCGGCGCAAGCCTTGTTTGGTCCGCAAACCGCCGGACAAACGCCCGGGGGACTTCATTGGACGGCCGCGCCGGACCCGGCGGGGGAAGTGTTTTTTGTAGCCAAGGAAATTTTGCGTTTGCATGAACAGCAGGGCATTGCCTTGGAGGATATAGCCGTTACGGCACGCAGTTTGGAGCCGTACAAAACCTTGCTGCCGGAAGTGTTTGCGCGCAACGGTATTGCGCTTCATGCAGATTTTACCTTGGTCTTTTCCGCCTGTCCACTGGGGGTGTTTCTCTTGCAGCTGCTTTCTTTGGCGCGCAACGGCTTTGAGCGCGGGAGCGTGCTGGGGATTGTTACTTCGCCTTATTTCAAGCATAAAAACCGTTGGCGGTATTTGATAGACGAATGTTTGGCCCAGCGGGATTGGACCCAGTGGGCGGACTTGGTGCGCCCTAACTTGAAAAATTATGACCCGGCCTTTATGACTTGGCTGGAGGAGTGCCGCCGGCAGTTGGAGTTTTTGGCCCAGCCGCTGCCGTGGGACACCCTGCGTCAGGCCGCGCAAGACTTTTTAGAGGAGAATTTAGATTTGCAAAACTTGCAAGCGGCGGAACAGCCTGTTTGGAACGCCGCCCAAAAAGCGTTGGCGGAGTTTACGCGCTACGGTGCCTTTGCCGCACAGGCCCAGCCCGGGGAATTTTTAGAGGAGTTGCTTGCCGCTTTGCAGCAAACCCAAATACACCAAACTTATCCGGCGGCGCGGGGAGTCAGTGCGGTGGATGCGCTGAATTTGCGCGGGTTGGGTTTTCAAGTGGTTTTTGTGTTGGGGATGAATGAGAAAACTTTTCCGCAAATTATCCGCGAGGACCCGGTTTTAAGGGAGGATTACCGCCGGATTTTGCGGGACCAGCTGGGCTTTTGGATAAACCAAAAAATGGAGCGTTTTGATGAGGAACGCCTGCTCTTTTTCTGTGCGGTAGAGGCGGCGCGTACGCAATTGTATATTTGCTTTTTGCAGGCAGACAGCGAGGGCAAACCCTTGGTGCCTTCGGGTTATTTGACCGAACTGGCCCGGGCCGCCCGGGCGGACCTGACGGACCCGCAGACGCTATACACTCTCAGCGCGCCCCTGCTTGGGCGCCTGGCGCAGACGCCGCTGCCCTTTTTGCAGGAGCGGGAGCTTTCTTGGGTGCTCTCTTGTGAGGGCGCGGAGAAAGAGAGCTACCAACAGGCAGGGCTGTTGGGTGCGGCAGAGGAGGCCTCTTGGCAGGCGGCGCACCGGCTGGCCTTGCGCGGAAGTTTGGGCCCGTATGACGGGCAGGTGTCTGCGTCCTGCGGTGCGGATATTTTTGCCGCGCAAAACAAAGCGGGGTTTTCCCCTTCGGCTTTGCAGGATTTGGCCCGCTGTCCGATGAAGTATTTTTTAGCCAAGGGAGTGGGGCTACGTGAAAAAGATGAAGTGCTTTCCCGTTCGGAGCTGGCGCCGGATTTGCGCGGGACGGCCTATCACCAAATTTTAATGGACTATTACCAAAAACTCTACCAAGAGGGTTTTACCGGGCAGCTCTTTGACAGCGCGTTGACACAACGCTTGGACGCGGCCGTGGCGCGCCATTACACGGCGCAAAGTTACAAACAATTTGGCATTTATCCCGTGATTTGGCAACTGCTGTTAAAAGATTTGCGCGACAAACTGGCTGATTTTGTGGTCAAAGATGCGCAACATTTAGAGGGGTATATCCCCAGTATTTTTGAAACCCCATTTGAAAAAATCTATGCCCTGTCCCCAACCTTGCAAATCAAACTCAAGGGGATCATAGACCGCATAGATATCAATGCCGCCCAAGGCACCTTCCGCGTATTGGATTATAAATCCGGCCGCCACGGCGGCAAGGATTTGGCCGCGGAGATGTTTAAAAAAGTGATTTTACAGCCCTTTATTTATTTGATTTTGGCGGCGCAACAGCCGCAAACGCAAGGTCTGCAATCTGACGGCGCGGCCTTGCTTAGTATCAACAAAGGCTACAGCCGCCAAGAGCTCAGCCAAGCGGGGTTTGAAGCCATCCGCCCGCGGGCGGAGCAATTTATTGCTTTGCTGATGAGTTGGGTGCAAAAGGGGAGTTTCTTTATCAGCCCCGGAGAGCATTGTCTATATTGCCCTTATGCAGCCATTTGCCGCAAGGACGCCTTCCGTGCGCGCCTGCGGGCGGCCCACGCACCGCAAAACCACGCCTTGCAGGAGGCCAAACAATGACCCAGCTCACCGAAGACCGCTCCCGGGTGCAGACGCACTTGGATGTAAACATGGTGGTGGAGGCCGGGGCGGGCACGGGCAAGACTACGCTGCTTATTGACCGGCTGTGCTTTGCCCTGCTGGCGCAGGGCATCCGGCCGCAGCGGTTGGTGGCCTTGACCTTTACTGAAAAGGCCGCCGCAGAAATTAAAACCCGGCTGATTTTTAAATTGCAGGCTGTACTGCAGGCCGCCCGCCAAAACCAAGCGGACCCCACTTTAGAGACCTTGACCGGGCATTTTGCCGTGCCGCTGGCGGAGGTAATTGGCCGCGCGGAGCAGGCCTTGGCTTTGCTGGACCGGAGCCCCATCGGCACCATTCACAGTTTTTGCGCTGATATTTTGCGCAGTTTTCCGTTGGAGGCGGGGCTGTCTCCCTATGCGGAGATAGACAAGGGCCCGCGTGCCCAGCATATTTTTGATGCGGCATGGAACCGCTTTTTAGATGAGGAACTGGGCGAACAAGCCCCCCGGGCGGAATTGTGGAAAGAGGTCTTGCCGTGGGTCAGTTTGGCCGAACTGCAAACGTGTGCGCAGGAGATGTGCCGCGGCCAAATGGGACCGTATGACTATTTTGCACGCAAGGACTTTTTGGCCCAAGTTTGCCAAGAGCGCGCCCGGCGCGCGCAAGAGCTTTCCACCGCATTTTTAGACGGGAAAAAAGCCCCGCGCGTGGTAGAAAAGGCCTTGGCGCAGGCGGCCCGGCGGTTTATGCAGGCACAGCAGTGGCTGCAAACCGGGCAATACACCGCGCCGCAAATCCCCGAGCAAACCCTGGAAATAAAATCTCTGCCAAAGGATTGGGACGAAGAAAGCGCGGAGCAGGCCAAGGCCCTTTGCCGCTTTGCCGAGGCGGCGGACCCGGCGGTGCAGCTGCGGGTGCTCAAGGCCTATGAGCTGTTAAAACCCTTGGTACAAACCGTGCGCGCGCAGTACGGGCGCGAGGGCATTTTGAGTTTTGATGATTTGATTGTCAAAACGCGTAATTTATTGCAGCAGCACGAGGGAGTGCGCCACCAGTTGCAGCAGGCTTATGACGCCTTATACATAGATGAATTCCAAGATACCGACCCGGTGCAGGGTGAACTGTTGCTCTTTTTGGCCGAACGGCCCGGCGGTACGGCTGCCACATGGCAAGAGGTGCAGCTGCAGCCGGGCAAATTGTTTGTGGTGGGCGACCCCAAGCAATCCATTTACCGCTTTCGCGGGGCGGACATTACCGCGTATGAACTTTTTACCCGTTTGATTTTGCAGCAGGGGGGCGAAAAGGCCTACCTGCGCCAAAACTTCCGCAGTGAGCGCGGCATTATCGCTTTGGCCAACGGCGTTTGTTCCGCCGTGATGAAGGAAAAATACGCCTTCCAGCCTGCGTATGAGCCGATTTTTACCGCAAAACCTGAGGAGCAGGCCGGCGCGGCGGAATTGGTGCTGGTCTGCGCGGGGCAGGAGAAGGTTTCTGCAGATGATTACCGCCACAATCAGGCCCGGTTTATTGTGCATTGGATTGAGCAGAATGTGGGCCGCTTAACCTTGCGCGACGGACGGAAATTGCAATACCGCGATATTGCCCTGCTTTCCCGCGCGGCCACCACCTTGGGCCCTTATACCGACGCCTTGCGCCGGGCGGGTATTCCCTTTGCGGTAGAGGAGGAACGGGATTTTTACAGCCGGCAGGAAGTGTCGGATTTCTTAAACTTTTTGCGCGCCGCCGAGGACCCGGCTGACACCATTGCCCTGGCCGGGGTATTGCGCAGCCCACTGGGGGCCTTGACTGACGAGGAGCTCTTCCGCCTTGCCCAACGCAAGGAGTTGGATTACCGCAAACCTTCTTGCGATGAAAAGGCGGAAGCGCTCTTTGCCCGCTTGCGTGCTTTTGCCGCTCGGGCGGGCCGGGTGCCGCTGGGAACACTGCTGCGGGAGCTGCTTCATGACAGCTTTTTGGGCGAGGCTTGTGCCACTGCTTACGACGGCGGGCGCAGTATTGCCAATTTGGAAAAATTGGTTGCTTTGGCTGAAAGTTATGCCCAGCAAACCCCGGTTACTTTGGGGCAGTTTTTGGCCCGGGCCGAGGAAATTATGCAGCAAGAGGCCGGCCGCTTAACGGCCGCCAAGCAACTGCAAATGGCCGATTCGCTCAGCGTGATGACGGTGCATAAATCCAAGGGATTGGAATTTCCGGTGGTGATTTTGGCGGATATCTCTAAAAAAGAAAGTGCCTCTGCCGCCAAACGCCCGACGCACTTGTATTCGTGGCGGCAGAATTTGCACGGCTTGCGCGTGGGCAAATACGCCGACATCAATTTGGCTTGGCTGGAGGAGGAACAAAAGGAGCATGCCCGGTGCGAGGAAGTGCGCGTTTTGTATGTGGCTTTGACCCGCGCCCGGGAAAAACTGCTGGTGGTGGGCAATGAGGAAAGCGACCGCCACACCCTCGCGGAGCTGTTGATGCGGGCGGGGTATTTCCCACAGCAGGGGGAACGCCCTAAGCAGGTGCAGGGGCTGCCGGTGCATTATGAACCTTATCAAAATCCGGCGGAGTTTATCTATTTGCAGAAAGAAGCCGTGGCCGTACCGCCCCCGCCGCGGGCTTTGGCCGCGTGGCGGAGCACTTTTGACCGGCGCATGAGCCGGTATCGGGCTTTACTAGCGCAGACTCCGGCGCTGAGCCCCTCGGCCCGGGTGGCTTTGCAAACGCAAGATGCCGCGGCGGCGGATTTGGGCACGCTCTGCCACCGGGCCTTGGCGGATTTTTGGGCGGGAAAACAACCGTCTTTGGCCGCGTGCGTGCCCGGGGCGGCGCAGCAGCTGCAACGGCCGGAGTTGGCCGCGGACGCACAAGAGATCTTGGGCCGCTTTGAGCAGAGTGAACTGTTTGCCCGTTGGCGGCGTATGCAGCGGGTGGGGGTGGAAATGCCATTTACCCGGTTGGAGGCGGACGGGGAACTGGTCAACGGGGCCATGGACTTGCTTTTAAAAGACGAGGAGGGCACCGTATGGGTGGTGGATTACAAAACCGACGAAAACACCGATGAAACCACCGTGCAAAAATACCAGCCCCAGTTGCAGGTGTATCAGGCGGCGGCGCAGGCTTTGTTTGCTCCCGCCGCGGTGCGCTGCGGGATTGCCTTTTTGCGCAGCGGGCAGTGGGTGGAGAGCGGGCCGTTGGGGGAAATTGGTAAAATAAAAAAGATTTAGGAGGGAAGTATGTTTGATAAATTAGGACAATTAAAAGATTTGTGGCAGTTGAAGAACCAGATCCAAGAGATTAAAAAACGCTTGGACAATATGGTCATTAAGGTGGACAGCCCGAACCATTTGTTTGAAATTACGGTGTCCGGCTCGCAAGAAGTAAAAGAAGTAAAAGTGTCGGAGTTGGCGCATAATTTTCCGGCGGATAAACTGGCCGAAGATTTAAAAGCCGTCATCAACAAAGCCGTCAAAGACAGCCAGGCCATGGCCGCGCAAGCCATGGGCGGCATGGCGGGCGATTTGCCCAAGGCGTAAGCATGGCCTATGCGCCGCTTTGTATCGCCGGGCAAACCGCCACGCGCTTGGGGCTGGGCACTTGGGCCTTGGGCGGAGGAGCGGATTGGGGCGGGCAGGACAGGGCGCAAGCCGAGAGGGCTGTTTTGGCCGCATTAGACGGGGGGATAAACTGGATAGATACTTCTCCCGTTTACGGTTGGGGCGCGTCGGAGGAACTGCTGGGCCGTGTACTGCGCGGGCGGCGGCAAAAGGTACTGCTGGCCGATAAGTGCGGCATTGTGCTTAAGGCCGGGCGGCCGGACCACTGTTTGACGGCAGCCTCTGTGGCGGCCGAGTGTGAGGCCAGCCTCAAGCGGTTGCAGACGGATTATTTGGACCTCTATCAAATCCACTGGCCGGACCCTAAAACCCCGCTGGAGGAAACTTGGGCGGCCTTGCAACGGCTGCAAACCCAAGGGAAAATCCGCGCTGTCGGCGTGTGCAATTTTTCGGCCGGACCATTGAGCCAGGTGGCCGCGTTGGGCCCCGTGGCGGGGGTGCAGGTTCCCTTGTCTTTGTTGCGGCCCCTGCCTAGAGAGATAAAAGATTTTTGCCTGCAAAGGCAAATCCCGCTGGTGGCGTATGGCGCGCTGGGGGGCGGTGTGCTCAGCGGAAAATATAAAAAAGAGCCCAACTTCCGCCGCCGCGATGCCCGGCGTTACTTTTACCCGTATTATTTTGCAGAAGGCTTTGCCGCCGCGCAGGCGGTGGCGGCGCGTGTGCGTGCCTTGGCCGGGCAAAAGAAGGTTCCCCCTGCCGCCGTGGCCTTGGCATGGAGTTTGGCGCGTCCGGGCGTGAGCAGTGTGCTGACGGGCGTTCGCAGTGTGGCGCAGGTCCGGCAAAATCTGCAGGCACTGCAGGTAAGACTGACCCCGCAGGAGCAGGAGTTTTTGCATGGTGGAGATTAACCCCCTTTCGGATTATTTGGATGAATGGTTGCCTGCTTTGGGCGTAAACAAAAAACGCGAATTGCTGAGGCTGCTTTATGAGATTTGCAAGCGCGACGGGGTGCCCCCGCAGGCGGCCTTGCCCGCCGGAAAGAATTTGAATTTTGAGCGGGCCAAAAAAATACTGTTGCAAAAACGCTATCCGCACAGCTTTGGCAAGGCTCCCAAGAACGCATTTTATCTGCCTAAACTGGAGTTGGATCCGGCCCAACGGGCCGGCCTGAGGCCGCAGGCTTTTTCCCCGAAAAATATTTATATAGAGCCCGCCGTGGCGGACAGCCCCTTGGCGCACCGCGCGCGGGAGATGTTTCCTGCGGCGCAGTTTCATGCGTGGGACGGAAGGCAAAAGGTGGGCAGTGCGTCCTTTTCCCGCCGCAACGAGACCTTGGTTATCCACCGCGAAAAATATGATTTTTTAAAGCCGTGCCCTTGCTCTGCGGGCAATGCCGGGTGCGGGTACAATTTGGTCAATTTGGGCTTTGGCTGCCGCTTTGATTGCGAGTATTGCTTTCTGCAGCAATACCAAAATTTACACGCGGTGCTGTTGCCGGCCAATGTGCAGGATTTTTTGGATAAGATTGACGGAGCGGCTTTCCGCCGGGGGCCGTTTGACCGCCCGCGTATCGGCAGCGGGGAGTTTACCGATTCCTTGGCTTTTGATGATTTGACGCAATACAGCCGGGCCTTGGTGCCTTTTTTCCGCGCGCGGCCGCAGTGGCAATTTGAATTTAAGACCAAGAGCACGTGCATAGAGGGGCTGTTGGCCGCAGGCGGCGCGGAAAATGTGGTGGCCAGCTGGTCGGTCAATGCGGCGCAGTTTATAGAACGGGTGGAACATTTTACGCCGTCTTTGACGCAGCGTTTGACCGCGGCCGCGCAGGTGGCGCAGGCGGGGTATCGGCTGGGATTTCATTTTGACCCGGTGGTGCCGTTTGACGGCTGGAAAGCGGCTTACTCGCAGGCGGCCGAGCAAATGGCGCAGACGGTGCCGGCGGATAAGGTGGCGTGGATTAGCGTGGGGCTGCTGCGGTTTTCGCGCGAGCTGAAAAAAGCGGTGGAGAACCGCTTCCCGGACAATTTCATTTTAGACGGTGAATTTTTGTTGGACTTTGACGGCAAAATGCGCTACCCCGAGGACTTGCGCCAAGAAGTGTACGGCCATATGGTGCCGCTGCTGAGGCGACTGTTTCCGCGGACGGTGGTGTATGTGTGTATGGAAAAGCCGCATATTTGCCCTTGCGCCTTATAAGACGAAAATCCCCCGGGTATGCCCGGGGGATTTTCTGCTGCGGGAATTTATTTTAACAATTTGCCGATTTCGCGGCGGTATTCGTCGGCCAGACGGTCGGAATAGCCGCTCCACACCTTGACCAGTTTGTGGTTTTTATCAAACAATAAAATGTTAGGAAAACCATTTACGCCTAAGTCTTGTGCGGTTTGCCCGCCCTGATACAAAATGGTAGTTTTCAGACCGTATTGCTTTTGGATGGCTTTGACGGCCTCTACATTATCATCTACATAAACGCCGACAATTTCCACGCCCTTGTCTTTAAACTCGGCATTGGCTGTTTCCAACGCGGCGAGCGATTTTTTGCACCAGCCGCAATAGCTGGCCATGACCGCCACCAAGACCGGAGAGCCTTTGTGAGCGGCGGAGTTCCAAACTTCGTTGGTCCCGGCCACAGGCAGCACAATGTCCAGTTTCGGCGTCTGCGGTACATTGGCGCACGCGCCCAACATCAGCGCGGAAAGCAAAACAAAAAGAGCTTTTTTCATTTTTAATCTCCTTTTTAAATTCGGATATTTATATTGTACCTAAATTAAGGGACTTTGGAATAAATTTATGGCTTGGCCGGGCGGCGCGGGCCAATGGATTTAATACCGGCGAGTAGCCAGAGTTAAAAAGGGCCCCGGTCAGAGGGCCCAAAGAAAGATTATTTCCAAACAAGGGTTGGCTTTATTCCCTTGGCGGCGCAATCGGACAGGTATATATTTATCAATTTTTGATACGGCACGCCAACACTTTGAGCGGTTTTTTTGAAATATTCAATCGTCTCCACATTGAGACGGATAGAGATTTGCCGGCGCAAACGGGCGGCATACGGATTCGGTTTTGCCTGGGTGAAATTATATTCTTTTTTCATAAGTTGCCCCCATAGAATTTACTTTCATTTTTGGTCGCTTTGCGGGCGGAAATAATACGGATAATTTCGTCTTGCGCCCGGTAACAGTGGCAAACCACCAATAGTTTAAGCGACTGGCTAAGACCCAAAATGATAAACCTGTCTTCGGTTTCGGAGTGGTCCGGGTCCGCAATAATACGGGCGTTATCATCGTAAAAGACGGTTTTAGCTTCCTCAAACGATACCTTGTGTTTGCGGATATTTATGGCGTCTTTTTTAGGGTCCCATTCAAAGTGTATATATTTCATAATTATATTGTATATACAAAATGGGAAAAAATCAAGTAGAAAAATTAAAAAAAGGAGTGGTAAAATGGAAACGGTAAAAGAAATTATTGTTTGGCTAAAAGCGAACTGGGACAGCGTGCTGACCCTGTGGGCGTGCGTGATTGGCGCGGCGGAAATTGTCGTCAAATGGACGGACAGCCAAAAGGACGACGCGGTGCTGGGCAAGGTATGCTCCGCGGACGGACTTTTTAGGGCACGCGAAAATTTAGTACAGTAAGGATAAAGCAGGGAAAAATAGACAAGCGGCAGAAAAGTTTTTATAATAAAAGATATTTAGCAAAAGGAGTGAAAACCCGCACCTAAGCCTTAAACGCGGCTTATATATAATTTGATTCTGTTTTTGGTGACCTGCAAAGGTCGCACTTTTGCGCAAGCAAGAGAGGTTCAAAGCCAAAAACAGTCGTGTTGTGCTGGTGGGAGCGGACTAATTACCCGCTCTTGCCAGCAGTAATCCTGTATTAATTTTTTAGTACGGGTAACGGCTGTTTATTTGTGTGCTTTGAACCTCACAAATGGCAGTCGTCTTTTTTGTTGGGGAAATTAAATAGAACAGGAGAATAACATGGCAAATATCAGAAAATGTGCTCATATGAAGTTACAAAATCAAAAAACACGCGCTCTAGGCGAAGAAGAAATAAACATGTCTATTTGTAAAGTAAAAGATGATAACCTCTATAGCACGCTGTTAGCTATGGGATATGAAAGTAGTTTTTTTTCAGCAATATGTCCCTTTTGCTATCAGATGGATAAAAT
>CAVDMZ010000027.1:0-12904 GCA_963610115.1 Duodenibacillus sp. | reverse complement strand
GTGCGGTTTTACACTCATTGAGTTGTTGGTCGTGGTTCTCATCATCGGCATACTTTCTGCCATTGCTTTGCCGCAATATCAAAAGGCAGTAGGCAGGGCAGAGGGGGCGCAGTTGGTTACTGCGCTGAAGGCCTATCAAACGGCGTGTGATGAATACCAATTAGCAAACCCCGACGACGATAGAGAAATATTTACTGGGAGCGATGCTGAATTTCCCGTAAACCTGTACCCGGCACATAATTGGTATCAGGATCAGGTTGGGAATAAATTTGTGGTGTACTATCAATGTTCTGATGCTCACGAAGTGTTTGAGGTTGTCCGTTCTCCCGGAGACCACCGAGATGTGATTGTTACTCTAATGACACTTGCGGATCCATTGGACATCAAAATATGCTTCTATCGCTCCACTAGAGAGAAAGCAATGTGCGAATCAGTAGAGGCGGCCGTGGGGGGAAGCTGGTACTACGATGTAACGGACTACTAGCCATCCATTTTTTGAACACCTTGTAAAACGGTCTCCGTTTTTACTTGGAAAGTTTGGCTGCGATAAAACCCCCGGTTCCAAAAGGCCGGGGAGTTTCGCGTTTTATCCGCGGGTAGGGTCAAAGGGTTTTTTGTTAATAAACCGTTCGGAGTGGTCGGTGGCTTTGTCCAGCTCGGCCTTGAGAGCGTGTGCGACGGCGTCCATATCGCTTTGTTCGGTTACATAAATGGCCTTGCCATAAGTCAAAGCCGTACTGCCAAAGGGCAGCGGCACGCGCATCCGGTCCCACGAGCCCACCTTGATTTTGCAGCTGAGTGCCGAGCCTACCGGGATAATGGGCAGGCCCGTTTTTTTGGCTAAAAATAAAATCCCCGGCTGTACCTGATAAATCGGGCCGCGCGGGCCGTCTGGCGTGAGCATGGGATGATAGCCCGCTTGGGCGATGTTCATCAGCTTAATCAGCGCGCGGGCCCCGCCGCGGGTGGTGCTGCCGCGTACGGCCTTCATACCAAAGTGCGGCAAGACGCGGGCGATGTATTCGCCGTCGTCGCTGAGGCTGATGAGCGAGCAAATCTTTTGCCCTCGGTACGGGTACAGCAAAAACAGCTGTTGGTTGTGCCAAATGGCGTAAATGTAGTTTTTTCCCTCTTTTTCCAACTGCAAAAATTCGTCCGTTTTAAACCAATACACCCGGGTCGTCCAGCCCAAAAAGACGGAATACGCATACGCCAGCGCAGAGCCGAGGACGTGCTTGTAAGATACTTTTTTCTTTTCCAAAGAAGTCGGTTTGGGCATTATTTTTTCCCTTTGCGTTTCTTTTTTTGCCACGGAACGATAAAGACGGCGGTGGCGGGGGGAAGCACAGCGAGATTTTCGTCTAAGGAAACCTCTATTTTTTCTGCTTGAATACGCTGGAGCAGCTGCGGCAAAATCTTGTGCGCGGTCAGCGGGTCCACCCGCAGGCCCTCTTTAAACAGCTTCGGCTCCGGCGCCAAACCCAGCTTGGGCACATACACAAATTGCGGCTGGCTGACCTCACATTCCTCTTGTTCGGCCTGCTCCTTGACCAAATCGGCCACAAACAGCACCGCCGTACGTAAAAATTCAAACAAAATGGTTTGGCAAATCAGCTGTTTTTCCGGGGGCAGGGCGGCGGTGTACTGCGTGCAAGCCTCCCCCAAGGTGACGGCACACGCGCTAAACATTCCCTCGGCACTGACGGCCTGTGCACCCACGTCCCACAGGGCGTTTTCGTTGAGTTCGTACACGGTGCCGGGGTCTAGCTTTTGGCTCAGCTCCAGCACAAAACGCATGAGGTCTATTTCGCTCTGCAGCCCGGCGGCGGGCAAGTCCAGCCCCAGCCGCAGGATTTTGCGGGTGATTTCTTTTTGGCGGGTACTGATTTTAAAGCGTTTGATTTTTCTCATAGCCAACCTTTTGTATCAGCCCCCGGCAGGGGCTGGTGTAAAAAGTCTGCAAAAGAGCCGGACGCGCAAGGTGCGCGCCCGGCTTGGGTACAAAAACTATCTTCTGTTTCTGCGGCTCTTGCGGACGGATTTTTTAGCAGGAGCGGCAGAGGCGGCCTTGGTTTCGGGGGCCGGTTCTTTGGCGGGCGCTTTCTTTTCCGCCGCGGGTTTAGCGGCTTCTTTGGCTTGCGCTTGATTGCCCTTATTCCACACATACACCAAAGGCGTGGTCAGGGCGATGGTGGTGTAAACGCCGCAAATGCAGCCCACCAACATGGCAAAGGAGAAGGAGTTTAATGCCTCTCCGCCAAAGAAATACAAGATAAACAGCGCGCCGATGACCGTCAGCGAGGTAATCACCGTGCGCGAGAGCGTTTCGTTAATGGAGTTGTTGATGAGCTCCTTGAGTGAGGCGCGCGGGTTAAGGCGCATATTTTCGCGGATGCGGTCAAAGATGACGATGGTGTCGTTAATGGAGTAGCCGGCCACCGTTAAAAAGGCCGCCACCACCACCAAATCAATCTCGCGCTGGGTCAGCGCAAAGGCCACCGCCATCACAAATAAGTCGTGGAACAGGGCAATTACGCCCGAAGTGCCCCACAAGATATTGTTGAAGCGAAACGCCACATAAATGACGATGCACACCAACGACAGGATAATGGCCCACGCGGCGCGTTCGGTCATATCCTGTCCGACGCTGGGGCCCACAAAGTTGGTCTGCTGCACCACGTAGGGCACATGGAGCGTATTTAAGGCTTCTTCAATGCGGGCCTGCACTTCGCCCACGTTTTCTTCGGTGCCTTTTTCACGCACGGCATAGGTTTGGTCGCCGTAGGTTTGCAACTCCGAGTCATGCCCCGTCAAGGTCAACGCTTGGCGGATTTGGCTCATTTGTACGGGCTGTTCAAACTTGACCTGCACCATGGTGCCGCCGGTAAAGTCAATGCCCATATTTAGCCCTTTGGTGGCAAATAAGAAAATACCCACCACAAAAATCAGGGCCGAAATGGTGAAATACACTTTTCTGTATTTAAGGAAATCAAAGTGCGTTTTAGGGAAGAAAGTCATCATAAGCTGATCTCCTTGGGGTTAGAAGTAAGCACCAGCTCGTAAATGGCGCGCGTGACGAACACGGCCGTGAACAAGCTGACGGTCAGACCGATGATTAACGTAACGGCAAAGCCCTTGACCGGGCCCGTGCCAAACTGCAGCAAGCAGCAGCCTACGATAATGGTCGTAATGTTAGAGTCCAAAATGGCAGACCAGGCTTTTTCATAGCCCAGCTGGATAATGGTCTGTATGGGTTTGCCCAAGAGTTTTTCCTCTCTCATGCGTTCAATAATCAGCACGTTGGCGTCAATGGCCATAGCCAAGGACAAGATGACGCCGGCAATGCCCGGCACCGTCAGCGTGGCGGAGAAATAACTCATAATGGCCACCAGCAGCACCAGGTTGAGCAACAGGGCAATGTCAGAGATAAAGCCCGCCCATTTGTAGTAAATAACCATAAACAGCAGTACCGCCACCAGCGCGTAAAAGGACGCACCCAAGCCGGATTTAATGGAGTCTTCCCCCAGCGTCGGGCCGATGGTTTTCTTTTCAATGACGCGCACCGGGGCCGGTAAAGCGCCTGCCTTGAGTACGATGGTCAGCTGTTTGGCTTCTTCTAAGGTAAAGGTGCCGGAGATGCGGCCGTCCTTGCTGATGCGGCTTTGCACCACCGGGGCCGATTGGATGGTATTATCCAGCACAATGGCCAGCTGTTTGCCGATGTTGTTGCCCGTCAGATTGCCAAATTTTTTGGCGCCTTCGGCATTGAAGGAAAAGGACACTTCGGGGTAGCCGTTCTCGCCGTACATCGTCAGGCGGGCGTTTTCCAAATCCGCTCCGGTCACCTTGGCGACCCGGTCCACCACATTGTAACCGCCGTCCTTGGTGCGGAAAATGGTGTATTCCTCCGGCAAGAGTTGGGCGATTTCGGGTTTGAGCGCGCCGTCTTGGTCGTAGGGTTCATCCATGCTTTCCAATTTGTTAATGGCTTTTTCCGCCGCGGAAGTATCGTTTTTGACAATGTGGAATTCCAGCATGGCAGTCTTGCCGATTAAGGCCTCGGCCGCGGCCGGATTGGCCACGCCGGGCAGCTGGACTAAAATCCACTTTTCGCCTTGGCGGGTGATAAGGGTCTCGCCCACGCCGTATTGGTCAATGCGGTTGCGGATGATTTCAATGGCGCGTGCAATGGCTTCATTGAGCGGCTCTTTGGCACTGAGCTTGGATACGTCCAGCTCCAGCAGCAGGCTGCTGCCGCCACGCAAATCCAACCCCAGGTTGAGTATGCGGGCCGGGCGCTCGCCCAGCGTTTCCAGTTTAGCGCGTTCTGCCGACGGTTTGGAATACCAGCGGTAGTTGGGATAAATCAGCGCCAGCGAACCAAGCAGCACGACGATGATCACAATCCATTTAATGGCCAGCGATTTGGACATTAGTTGCTTCCTCCTTTGGCTGCGGGTTCCTTGCTGTTTACAACGCCCACGATGCCTGATTTCAAAACGGTAATTTTGACATTTTCGGCAATCTTTACCTCTAGGGCATTGTCTTTAAAGCCGGCCACCGTGCCGATCACGCCGCCCGGGAGAATGACCCCGTCGCCTTTCTGCAGGGCATTGACTTGGGCCATTCTTTGTTCCTCGCGTTTCTTTTGGCCGCGCCCCGAGAACAAGATAAAGATAAACATAGCGGCAATAATCAGGAAAAAGAACATGCCTGATCCGCCTTGTGCTGCTGTATTCATAAAGCCTCCGTAGAAGATGAGATACTAATACCCTTAAATTTTAGCATATTATACGACTAAACGGCAGCCGTGTTTTCGGCGATGGGGCGCGGCGGAGGGGTTGTTGGGGCAAGAGGGGGCTAGTCCTCTGTCCAAAAGGTGCGGATCAGGTCCAAAACGGCTTGGTCCGCTTTTTTGGTGCTGTTTAAGGGGATCACCTGCAGACCGTCGGCGGTGGTAACTACCACATAGTCTTCCTTGACGTCAAAAATACTGCGCGGCACGGCTTGCTCAAACAAGCTGTGCCCAAAGAAGCCCCGCGGTTGGGGTAAATTGAGCAGGTCTAATATCGTGGGGGCAATGTCTAGCTGGCTGGCCAAGCCGTCTTGCGTGAGTGGGCGGGCCAGCGGAGTTTGGGTCAACACCGCAAAAGGGATGCGGTCAAACACGCGTTGGTAGGGTTTAAATAAGGTATTGGTAGGGGTATTGGAAAAAGACGGATGATCCCCCGTCCACACAATCAGCGTTTTCTCGTCCAGCAACCCCTTTTGCTTGAGTAACTGCAAGAAGTGTTGCAAATCTTGCCCGGCGCGGGCATAGGCGCGCGGCATGGTGGGCACGTCATAAAAGGGGGCGGAGATTTCCTTGTATTCCTGCCCCAAGTAATCTGCGCGGCCCAGGGGCACATGTGTATCCACCGTCAGCAGCGTCAGAAAAGTTTTTTCATTTTTGTGTTGTGCCAAATACTCCGCCGCGTATTCATAGAGCTTGCGGTCGGTCAATCCCCACCAGTCAATAAACGGCGCGTAAGCATCTTGTTTGGCAAAAAAATTGCGCCCGACCACTTTATCAAATCCCGCTTGATGAAACAGGATATTTTCATCCATGTAGTCCTCATGCGCGCCGCGCAAAAAAGCCGTGTGGAACCCATGCTCTTTTAAGACTTTGACCAAAGAGAGCGGATAGGCGTTTTGATAGCTAAGCAAGGCATGCGGGTGCGAGGAAAAAATAACGCTTAGCCCATAGAGCGTAGAGAGCGTAACCGGGTGCAACGTGGTAGCAGGATAAACGTCAAACCAGCCGTCATATACCGCGCTGGCCGCGGGCGGAATAAGCGGATTAAAGCGGTGCAGATACTTGGCCGAGAGGGATTCGGTAGCGATGAGAATTACCCGCGTGTATTCTTGGCCAATGCCGCTGTTGCGGGCGGAGAAAACGTGATACTTTTCTGCCGTTTGCGCAAGGGTCGGGGACAGCTGCTTCACCCGTAAGGCTTGAGGCACCGGAGCCAGGACGGCGCGCAGCGTGTACACCGGGGAGGGGGGGAGTAAATAAGTAGCCAAAAAATCATTTGGTTTGGCCAGCCCTTGCAGCGGGTTAAACAGATAGACCCCCGCCAAGACCAGTGCGCAGCTGGCCATTTGTCCGGCCGCCGCGCGCCGCGTCCCCGCTTGGAAAAACCGCCGCACGGCAAACGCGCAGAACAAAAAGAGCAGCACTAAGTAAGATATAATGCGCCAGTCGGCCAGAAAATCATAATCGCCGCCTTGCAAGGTGTCTAAGTATTTCGCGCCAAAGCGTTCCTTAAAGTACCAAAGCAAGACAAAGTCGGCCGTGGTAGCCAAATAATACAGGTATAAGATTCCGGCTAATAACCACTTGTTTTTAAGCCCCAGCCCGTTGAGCAAGGACAGACACAGCCCCAAGAAGGCAAACTCCACCAGCGCGCGCAAGAGCAGGGCCGCCGCCCACGCGCCCGGAGCGGTTACCTCCAGCTGGCAGAGGCCAAAGGCCGTCAGCGCCAAAGCCGGCAGACTCGCCAAACACAATAGTTTATAGTGGGAAAAAAAAGCCGAAAAAAAGAAACGCAACACTTTCATTTTGTGCGCCGCCGAACGCGGAACCCCCTAATTTGATATACTTATTATATAAATTTAAGCGGCAAACCCGCTGAAGGATACTTTATGGAAAATACAGAACTGCAAACCAAACGGCACTCGTGCGCGCACATCATGGCCGCCGCCGTACAGCAATTGTTCCCCGGTACCAAGCTGGGTATCGGCCCCGCCGTGGAAAACGGCTTCTACTATGATTTTGATTGCCCGCATGCCTTCACACCGCAAGATTTAAAAACCATTGAAACCAAGATGAAGGAGCTGATTAAAGCCCGCCTTCCGTTTGAATGTAAACCCATGAGCAAGGCCGAAGCCAAGGAGTTTTTTACCCGGCGCGGCGAAACCTATAAATTGGAACTGTTAGAGGACTTGCCCGAGGGCGAAATTACCGTTTACTTCACGGGCGATTATGCCGACTTGTGCCGCGGCCCGCACGTGGAACACACGGGAAAAATCAATAATTTTAAATTGGCCGCCATTGCCGGGGCCTACTGGCGCGGCGATGAAAAACGCCCCATGCTCCAGCGCATTTACGGCCTGTGCTTTAACGACAAGGACGAACTCAACGCCTATGTCAAACAGCAGGAAGAGGCCGCCAAACGCGACCACCGCAAACTGGGGCCGGAATTGGATTTGTTCAGCATCAACGACCATGTCGGCCCGGGATTGATTTTAATGCACCCCAAAGGCGGTATGTTGCGCAAGGTGTTGGAGGATTGGATTAAAGACGAGAACATCCAACGCGGCTACGATATGGTGTACAGCCCGCACATTGCGCGCTTGCATTTGTTTGAAATCAGCGGCCACGCCGGATTTTATTCCGACAGTATGTTTCACCCCATGGAAGTGGATGGCGATAAATACCAAATCAAACCGATGAACTGCCCCTTCCATGTGGAAATTTACAAGTCCAACCTGCGCAGCTACCGCGATTTGCCCTTGCGCTATTCCGAACTGGGCACCGTGTACCGGTATGAACGCTCTGGCGCCTTGCACGGCTTGCTGCGCGTGCGCGGCTTTACGCAAGACGATGCGCACATCTTCTGCACGCCGGAACAGGTGGAGGACGAGGTCAAACAATGCTTTGAATTTGCCATGCACATTTTCAAAACATTTGGCTTTGAAAAATACGCGGTGGAATTATCCACGCGCGACCCGCAGCACCCGGAACATTTTACCGGCAAAGTAGAGGATTGGGAACGGGCCGAAAACGCCTTGCGCCATGTGCTGGAAACTAACCACATCCCCTACACCACCCACGCAGGGGAAGCGGCTTTCTACGGACCCAAAATTGACATTAAGGTAATGGATGCCATCGGCCGCTTGTGGCAGTTGTCCACCATTCAGTTTGATTTTAACTTGCCCGAACGCTTTGACCTGGAGTTTGTGGCTCCCGAAGGGCGCAAACGCCCTATCATGGTGCACCGTGCTATGTTTGGCAGCATTGAGCGTTTTATCGGCGTGATTATTGAGCATTACGCCGGGTGGTTCCCGCTTTGGCTGGCCCCGGTGCAGGCCAAAATCGTGACGCTGACCGATGAGCAAATCCCGTACGCAAAAGAAGTCGCCGCACAAATGCGTGCGGCCGGCTTGCGCCCGCAGCTGGATATCCGCCCGGAGAAATTGGGTTTGAAGATCCGCGAGGCGCACCTGCAACGCGTGCCCTATACACTGGTTATCGGAGCTAAGGAAGCGCAGGAAAAGACCTTGACGGTCCGCTTGCGCGACGGAAAAAACTTAAACGGGCTGGACGCGGCCGAAGTGATTGCCAAGATGAAAGAGGAAGTGGACAGCCGCAGTTTGGTTAACTTGTTTAAGTAAGAGCCGGGAACAAATTATTTAACGGCGGGAGCATTTTTTGCTCCCGCCGTTTTCTGTAACAAAAAATCCCGCTTGGGGTTTGGCAAGCGGGGGGAAAGGAGGGTTAGGGGATAGAATCCATAATTTGGCGGAGATCCTCTTCACTTTTGGCACGGACTTCTACGGTTTTTTCTTTTCCTTTTTCACCCTTGATGATGATAATTTGTTCCTCGCGCACAGCAAAGAAATCAGCCAAAAAGGTCTTCATAATGGCGTTGGCGGGGCCGTCGTCCACTTTTTTGTTTTTGATTTTCATACGCAGCACACTGCCGATGCGGCTGATAATTTCGTTGTGCCCTGCGGTGGGAATCACGCGGACTTTTATAATCATAACTCCTCCAAGTGTACGGCGAACAATTTACTGCCTACCCGCGGCAAGGTAGAGCCTTCCTCTACGGCCGTTTCAAAATCTGCACTCATCCCCAAAGACAAGTATCTCTGCGGCAAGGTGGCCGGGAAATCCCGGTCAAAGGCTTGCTTTACCTGCTTAAAGAGCGGGCGAAGCAAGGACGGTGTATCCGTTTGCGGCGCGATAGCCATATAGCCGCAGGGGCGCACGAACTGCAAACTCTGCATTTGCCGGACCAACTGCGGTGCTTGCGCTAAAGAAATTCCGGACTGGGTTGTTCGGTCGGTCAGTTTAATTTGCACCAAAGCAAACAATACTTTGCCCAAGGTTTTGGCCTGGTCGTTGAGCAGGCACGCGGTGCGGATATCGTCTATTGAATCTATAAAATCAAATAACTTCGCTGCGGGGGCCACCTTATTTTTTTGCAGATGGCCTATAAAATGTTTCTTTACCGGGTAACGTGCAAAAGCATCCCGCGTCCAGCGTTGGGCGGCCTGTTGCACGCGGCTTTCGCCAATATGGCCAATGTGCCCGGTTTGCAACAGCGCCAAGACGGCCTCATCCGGGGCGTATTTAGTTACGGCCATCAGTTCCACGGCTTTGGCATTGCGTCCAGCCCTTGCACAGGCTTGGTCTATGCGCTGCCGGACCAGACGATAATTTTGGATTAATCTGCCTGTCAAATCCATAAAAACCCTTGACATATTATACCAAAATTTACTTAAATGCACAATTTTTTGCTGGGAGATAGCGGGGAAGGTGGTTGGAAAAGCATAAAAAGGTCCTCCGCACTTACGTCATACGGAGGACGTTCACTTTTGCATTTGCATGTTTTTCCTTGCGCCGCAGTGTTGGCCACTCAGAGCACAGGACAGTAAAGCATTCTTGTCAAAACCGCCGGAGCAAGTTTCCGGTAAGTCCTTCTAAACGACCGACGAACCCGGAACGTATGACCCGGTCTATACGGCTGACGGGTTTTGTGCACCAAGAATGTTCGTTTTCTGCTTCAAAGCCGTGTACTTACGCCTCATTGCTCTTCGCAATATACCGCGGGCACGGCCCGACCAGTTTACGCACCTCCGGCCGCCTTACATCATCAGGCAAGGCTGGCTTGGGCGCGCATTTTCTGCCCTGCATCCCCCGGGCGCTGCTGCGGGGATACTCTTAGTATAGCGGTTTTATGCCAAAAAACAAGGGGGATGCCGTTTTGTTTTTGGGGTTAGAGGCTGCGGATTCGCCGGGTAATGTGGCCGATGATTTGCCCGCCGTTTAGGGGGGCTGGCAGCCGGCTCAGCAGGTCTATAAAATGCACGTTTCCGGCCTTGCGTTGCAGTTTGACACAGCGGCAGCGGCCGTCCGTTTGCCGCAGCAGCAAGGCGGTCCCTGCCGTTTTGGCGTGCGAAGGTTTTACAAAGCATAAATCATCGTCATCTTGGGCATCAGCCAACCCGGCGTCTTTGGAGCGCAAGATATAGAGGGCTCCCTGTGCGTAGCGGCGGGGAATACTCCACCACTCTAATACCCAGGCCGGGTCGTAGGTGTCAAAATCCTGCGGGGCTGTTTGCAAAAAGGGCAGCCTGACGCTATTGCTTTGGGCAAAGTCCTGTCCGGCGGGAGGGATATAGGGATAATCGTCTTTCTCGCGCAAGGCGGTGACTTGGGGAAAAAGGGGTGGGTCCATGTAGAGGGTGGGACGCGGGTCAAACAGTTTTAGTACGCCATATACATCCATACCAAACAGGAGGGCCATTTGGGCGACGTATCCCTTGGAGGGGTGGCGTTTGCCTGTGGTCCATAAAGCGGTGGTGGCGGTGGATACGCCCAAGACTTTTGCTAACTTGGCCTGGGCCCCGCGTAGAACACCGTGGTTCCATTTTTCTAGCTGTTTTTCAAATTTATTCATATTTTCTCCTCTTAAAAATAAGAAAATAGGGAAAACAGAAAAAACTTGACAAATACTTACAAAACTTACTATGCTAACAATATGTAAGCTACATTCAGCGAGCGAGCGCTGTTTTCCCGCGGACGGCAAAAACGCTTCAAGCGTTGAGGAAGAAGGCCTATCTCTAGGTCGGTATCACAGCTGAGTGATATGTGGTTTCTTCCCCGTTCCGACCGCATATCTCTTCCGGATCTATGCGGTCTTATTTTAGCAAATAAAAAGCGGCTTGAGTTAGTAAAGTTACAAAATAAAGGGTTAGAAACGCCGGTCTGTATCAGCGGAGGAGAAAAAAACTTGTAAACTTTACTAACTTGGCCGGGTCGCCGCCACACCAAGAAATGGGGCAAGCCTTTGGAAATTCGTTTTTGTCTGATGCCCGGCGACACCGGTTAGCCCCGCCGTTAACCTGCCTATGTGGAATAAAACCCAACTGGAAAACCTTATCTTTTATCATGCCGCCCGGGCGGGCTGTCCGTGCTATGGGGTACAGGGATGCCTGCAATCTCCTGCGGCTCCGGCGCATTTGCAAGCCTTGCTGACGGTATATAACCGCTTTTTTGAAAAGGAAAACCGGGCTTTTTTAAAACAGGACTTCGCACAAACCCGGGCGGATTTGCGGACGCAACGGAAAAAACAGCGGCAAGAAAGCCTAGAACGGCCTTTGCAGCGGAGTTTTCGCTTATTTTAGGTGGGGCGCGTGGGGCAAACCCTAGCCTGTTTCCTTTCTTTTTCTCCGTAATAAAAACCCGCCCTATATAGGGCGGGTTTTAAGCTAATCTATGTTTATTTAAACAGATAGGGCGGTTTGTGAGGATGCCCCCATTTTTTTACCTGGGCTCTGGTGCGTCCACATTCCGTGCAACGTTCTTCGGTATTTTGGGTAGCTGTCATTGCTTTGGAGGCGGCTTCACACAAGCCCGCGCTGTGTTTGGCCTCGCAGTGTTGGTAAGGGCTTTTAATCTCTTCGCCACACAGGACGCATTTCTCTCCTACTACGGCCTTACCCAAGATCTCCTGGGTCTGTTTATGTGCAGAGGCTTTTGCCTCTACTTCCGATTCGCACAAGCCAGCACTGTGCTTTCCTTCACAGTGCTGATAGGGGCTTTTAATTTCTTCGCCACAGTATTTGCAAATTTCAGCTTTCTTCTCGGCTTTATTCATTTGCTTGACAACTTGCTCTTGCAAAGCGCGTTCAATTTGATTGGCTTTTTTGGACACCTTGTTTTGGGCATAGGCCGCATTGCAGCACAGGGCCATTACCAATAAAGGCCACGCGATTTTGTTGAAAGTCATAGGTTTCTCCTAGGTTTAAATGTACTTCTTACTCTTATTATGAAAAATCCGGAAGGGTTTGCAAAGGGCCCTTGGACCCATAAAAATCCGTTCTTTGGACCTATGTTTTGTTTAGGTCTTCCTTTCCATAAAAAACCCGCACTGAAGTGCGGGTTCAAATGACTATTTGTTTTCTTCTTGGGCTGCTTTTTGGGCTTGCCTCAGGGCGGCCTTTTGGACCTCGCGGGTAATGCTGTCTTGCACAGCGCGCACCTGCGCAGCCTCTTGTGCTTTGGTCGTGTCTTTCTTTTTCATTTGTTCGTACATAAACACGCCCGCATTGACCTTATTCATTTCCGGCCCGCCGGGACCGTATTTGGCATTGTTTTTTACTAAAGTTTTACAGAGCTTTTTGACCCCGTTCCAGCAGCATTTGGCCGCGTCGCAAATCAACTGGCCACCGTATTCTGCGGAATAGACGATCTTCATCTCTTTCCCGGGCAAGTATTCCTTTCCCGAGGGAATGGCCGGCAGTTGCTTTTTGGCAACCGGAGCCGTTTTGGGTTCTTGGTTGGCTTCTTCTTTGACGGTTTGGGCCTGTTTGGAGTTGGCATCCCGCCAAAGTTGGAGCATCATTTCGCGCTCGGCGCGGGTAATGAATTGTGCGTAGGCAGGCTGTGCGGCGACCGTAGCGGCTAATACACAAGCCAAGGCCAACATTACTTTCTTCATTTTTCTCATGTCTCCATTTGTTTAGTTTCAAGGGTACTTGTTTATTTTATAAAAATATATAGCCTTTTATCTAGAGAATTGTTTAGGTTCAGACACATATGAGACTGGAGGAGGTTTGTTAAAAGTCTTGGATA
>CAVDMZ010000026.1:0-12906 GCA_963610115.1 Duodenibacillus sp. | reverse complement strand
CAGAGGCAATAACGCCCGTAAAAAAGCCGCGTCCCTCCAGCGGAGTTTTGAGCACGATGCGCACGCGCTGGTTTATAAATTTTTTGAAATGCTCCGGCTTTTTAAGCGCGCGTTTGACCCCCGGAGAGGAAACCTCTAATATATACGCCCCGTCTATGAGGCTTTCCATTTCCAGCACGCTGTCTATTTTGTTGCTCAGTTCCGAGCAATCATCCAGCGTGACGCCGCCGTCCTTATCTACAAAAAACTGCAAAAGTTTCTTGCGTCCCTGGTTTTGGATGACCAAGTCCACCAGTTCCACGCCTTGGCTTTGCAAGGCGGCCGATACGGTTTGTTCAATGGTTTTTGGATCTTTCATAAAACACCTGCCTATTAAGTAAAAAGCGACTTGTTGCCAAGTCGCTCTTCCTGTTACCTTGTTATCTTAACATTATATGAGTATGCTGTCAACTGTTTTTAACTAATCTGTTTTTGGCGTTGACCGGGACAGAAGTGATTTTTTACCATAACGGTGTAGTTTAATCCAGCTAGTACCTAAGGGGGAAATCATATGAAGAGGGGAATTATGGCAGTAGCCGCCGTGGCCTTATTGGCCGGCACTGCTTTTGCACAAAACACTTCGGCCGCGGCGCAATCGGTCCCGGCCCGGGTCATTCAAACCGACACCACCACCGTTTACGATGTGTCCACCACCAACAAGCGGGGCACCACCCAATACGGCATGGTGGAGCAAAGCCAAACCACGCCGCAAGGCGGCAGACGGATTGTCAGCCAAACGGCTTACGAGGGATATACGCCCAGCAAAATGGCCTTGGCCAATGAAAAAAAGGGAGAGGTTTCCTTGGGGGTAGGGGCAAGCTATACGGCCGCCAAAGACAGTGCCGGCGCCCGCTTGAGCGACGTAGGCTGGTCCGGCACGGCCCAAGTAATGTGGGATATGACGGACCACTTTGCCTTGGGCGTGGACTATATGCTGCTGGCCCCGCACAGCCGCAACAATTACCGCGGCGACGGCACATACAAATATTCCGACTTACGCTATAACGGCGTGGGCCTGGCAGGGAAATACACTCTCAACGCTTGGGACGCTTGGCGCGTATATATTCCCATGGGGGTGGGCGCGGCGCAGGTACGTATGAAATCAGCCGGGGAACGCGGCGGCGTGGCGAGCGCGCAGAGCGACGACAAATGGGGACTGGACCTGTTTGCCGGGTTGGGGCTGCAATACAATCTGAGCCAAAACCTGTTTATGGGCTTGGAATACCGCTATACGGTGGCGTTTGTCAAATCCAATGATTTGAACCGCTATTACGGCAAAAACCAATACTTCCAATTCCACGGCGCATTTCTGCGCATGGGCATGCGGTTTTAAAAACGCCTTTATTTTTTCCGGCGGCGGAGAGCAAACACTCTCCGCCGTTTTTATTTTCTTATTCAAGAGAAAAAGGGCACAATAAAAGAGCAGGGGGATGTGCCCTGCTCTTGGGTCAGAACCATTCGGGGGGTAAATCGAAAGGTTCTGGGGGAATAAAGCTATACTTTTATGATACACCCTGTTTTAAGAAATTGCAAATTTTTTTCATATTGATAAGATTTATTCTTGTTTACAACCTACCTTGCGCCTTCCGCAGGGCCGCTCTGTTAAAAAATATGTACCAAATATTCCTTCCTATTGCTATAATATAAACATCGGAGGAAATTATGAATAAAATTTATTGTACCCTTGCCTTGACCTTGCTTTTGGCCCCGTCAGCCGTTGCGGCAGGCCAAGAGCCTGACATTATTTATGTGGACGGAAAACCCGTCTATATCGGCGGATTAGAACCCGCCGCGGATACGCAGGTCAAAAAGACCTCCGTGGAAGAGGAAATCGCCCGGACGAATGTCCCGGGGGATATTTACCGCGGCACGGTATTGGGCGCGCAAACCCCCACCAACAAAGAGGACTTCTTTGGCCGCAAGGAAGAAACTTACCGCGGCAAGGTGCTGGGGGACCACACCACCCCGTCCACCGAATACGAAAAGAGAGTGCCGGAGGTGTACCGCGGCAAGGTCTTTGGTGAAGAACAGAAAAAATATGAGGGGGACACCCTGCAAAACCGGGATTTGGCCAAAACCAAGTTTGTCTATGATACCTCTTTGGTGCGCGCCATTAAAAGCGGCGATGCCGACCGCGTGCGCACGCTGATTTATGCCAACGTAAACGTCAACGAACGCAACTATGCGGGCATTACCCCGCTGACCGTCGCGGCGGAAAAAGGCAATTTAAACATTGTCAAAATGTTGGTGGAGGAAGGGGGCGCAGCGGTTAATTTGGCCTCCAGCTACGGCGTAACGCCCCTGATTGCGGCCGCGGCCGCGGGGCAACGGGAAGTCGCCGATTACCTGATTAAAAACGGCGCCAACCCCGCCGCCAAGGATGATTTGGGCAAAACCGCCTTATTGCACGCCATGGCCGTCAATGACCGCCGGCTGACGGAAACCTTGGTCAAGCTCAACAACCGCGCCATTAACCTGCCCGATAATATGGGCAATAGCCCACTGATTTACGCCGCCCAAAAGGGCAGTTTGGACAATATCCGTATCTTGCTTAAATACAAGGTAAACCCGGATTATCAAAATCCGTCCAACGGGCTTTCCGCCCTGGCCGCCGCCGCGGCCGCCGGTCAGGAAAAGGCCGCCCAGCTGCTGGTGCGCAACGGGGCAGACATCAATCTGAAAGATCACGAAGGCCGCACCGCTTTGTTTTACGCGGCGGAGAACGGGCAAACCGCGCTGATGCGCCAACTGCTGCGCTTGGGAGCGGATGTAAATATTGTGGATGCAAACGGCAAAAATATTTTCATCGCCGCGGCGCAAGCCCAGAGCGTTCCTTCCTTGGAAATGCTGAGCAAGGAGCATTTTTCTATCAATGAAACCGACTCCAAGGGAAAGAGCGCGCTGATGTATGCCACCGCCAAGGATATACAAGGAGTGGAATGGTTCATTGAAAAAGGAGCCGATTTAAACCTGCAAGACCAAAGCGGCAATACCGCGCTGATGTATGCCATTAAAAATTTAAATTCCAAAGCCGCCTTGCTGTTGCTGCAGCAAAATGTGGACTTGACCGCCGTAAATAAGGAAGGCCAAGACGCCTTTGCCTTGGCGGCGGAGCGGATGCCGAACTCGGCGGTGATGAAGGTGCTGCAAATCAAAAAGCACACGGTGTTGCAGGAGCAGCTCAAAGCCCGCGCCGCACAGCAGGCTTTGGCCCAAGAAGAACAAGCCCGCTTGGCCGAGGAGCAGGCCCGCTTGGCCCAAGAGGCCCAGGCGGCACAGGAGCAAAAACGCCAAGAAATCCGTGAGCAAGTGGAACAAGAGATGCAACAACAAGACGAGGAATTGCTCCAATTGCAAACACAATTAGACGAGGCCAAGGCCCAACGCAAGGCGCAAATCCAAGCACAGGTGGAACAAGAAATGCTGCAAAAGGACGAGAAATTGCTCCAACTGCAAAAGCAATTAGACGAGGCCAAAGCCCAACGCGAGGCGCAAATCCAAGCGCAGGTGGACGCGCGCTACCAAGCCGCACAAAATGCCGCCGATTAAGCGGCCGCTGCTTGGCCTTCAGCCCCAAAACTTGTTTTACCGAAAGCCGTTTTAAATGTAGCACAAAACCCCGGGATGTCCCGGGGTTTTCTTTTGTAAAAAAGCGCACCAACGCCTAGGCGGGCCGCTGCTTGCACCAAGTTAAAAAGCGGTGCCACTGCTGGTATCGCTCCTGTGCGGCGAACGGTTCCCACTGCGGCTGCACCGCCGGCAACAAATGCACCGTCTGCCAACCTTGCGTATCTATGCCGCTTTCCCGGGCCGCCAACAGGGCCGCCCCGGCGGCGGTACTTTCCGCCTCGGCACACGGCAGCAGCGGCACTTGCAAAATATCCGCCTGGGTTTGCAACAGGGCTTGGCTCTTGCTCAGGCCTCCGGCTACCTTGATTTCTTGGCTCTTTACGCCATAGCGCTCTGCATAAAAAACGATATCGGCCAGCAACAGCGCAATTCCGTCCACCGCCCCGCGGACCACATCGGCCTTTTGGGTGGAGGGGGACAATCCGGCCCACACCGGGCTTATTTTAAAATCCCAATACGGCGCACCCAACCCGCCCAAAGCGGGCAACAGCTGCACCGGCTGTTTGGACGCGGCGCATAAGGCGTCCACTTCCTCTATGGCAAAGGAAATCCCCAAGGCAGCAAGCCATGTAAACACCGTACCACACGCGTTGACGGGCCCTTCCAAAAGGTATTGCTTCTCTTGGGCGCGGTCCACTCCCAGCGAGGTCAGCAAGCCCGGCAACACTTGGCACTGCGTGCCCGTGTGGCACATAAAAAAGGCTCCGGTGCCGTAATTGATACACGCGCCGCCCGGCCCCACGCGCAGAGCTTGCAAAGCGGCCTGCTGGTCCCCGATGCACACACGGATAGGGATACGCCACCCCTCGTACTCAAACACCCCGTAATCATCCACGGTATGTTTGATTTGCGGCAGCCAGCTGCGTTGCACGCCAAAGGCGGACAACAGCGGCTCGTGCCAAGTGTGATCAGACAAATCCAGCAGCAGCATCCGCTGGGCTTGGGTCGGGTCGCAGGCAAATACTTTTCCGTGCGTCAAATGCCAAATGAGAAAGCTCGCCACCGGGCCTATACACAGGCGGCCGTCCTGCGCCGCTTGGGCCACCGGCGGATGATTTTTTAAGGTCCACGCAATTTTGGGCGCACTGTAAAAGGGGGTTTTGTACAATCCGGTCCAACGGTGTACTTGCTCTTGGGTCAGCGGGGCTTGCTCGCTTTCTTGGGCGGCGCGGCCGTCCTGCCAACTCAAAGCCGGGGCCAAAGGCCGGCCGGTTTGCTGGTCCCAAAAAACCACGGTGGAACGCTGGCTGGCCACCGATAAAGTTCCCTCCATGTCAGGTGGCAGCTGCCTAAGCACCTCAAACAAAGCCTCCAGCTGCCCGGTGAGCAAGGCCCCGGCGTCAAACTCGGCCAATCCCGCCGCGGGACGACGGGTATCTACCCCGCGCACGGCCCGGGCCAGCAAGCGGCCCTGCGCGTCAAAAGCCAACGCGCGCGAAGAGGAACTGCCCTGATCCAACGCGATAAAAATTTTATTGTTCATCTTTATACCATGTGTTGCTTTTGAGCAGCGCATAGGCTGCCTTGTCCAAGGAAAGCAAGGTCTGCTCGGCCTTTTTTTCGTCAAAATTTTCCGTGCGTTTCTCTACGGACAAAATCGCTTGGCGGGTGTGGCGCAAGGCGCCGTCTTGGGTAATCAGCCCGATATTGACCCCCTCAGATACCAAGGCCGCGCGTTCCTCCGGGCGGGAGCCGTCCAGCATATCCCGGCCCAAGGCAGTGTAGGGCACGTTCAGCCCCGCCAAATTATACAGCGTCGGCACAATATCCAACTGGGAAACCACATAATCTATTTGGCGCGGCTTAAACAGTTTGGGCGCGTAAAGTACCAGCGGAATACGGAATTTATTGTACAAGGAATCCGAATCCGGCCCGCCGGAGGTGTGGTCCGCCACAAAGACAAAAACCGTGTCGTCAAACCAGCCCTCTTTTTTGGCACGTTCCAACAGTTGGCCGATAGACCAATCGGCATAATAGAGTGTATTTTTAAAGCCGTCGTCCCAGGTGTTGCCCTTGTACTTTTCAAATTGGTCCAAGGTGCGCGCAAACGGCGCATGCGTAATGCCTGTAAAAAGCATCCCCATAAAGGGCTTGCCGTGGCATTTTTGCACTTGGTCGGCACTGAACATCAGCCCGTCGTAATCGTAACCAAAGGGGGCTTTGTCTTTGTAGGGCAAGAGTTTCTTCATATCCTCAAAACCGTAGCTGCCCTGCGCGCCCAAGTAGGAGGCCAAGGCGCAGAGACGGTAACTGTCGCGGTGGGAGGTTTGGGCAAAAAAAGTGCAATAGCCCGCGTCGGCCAAGGCCCCGGGCAGGCGGAAGAAGCTGGTCAGCTCCAACCCATAGCCAAACATCGGCAGTCCCGGCACCAGCGGCACCGAGGCCAACACTCCGGCAAAGCCAAACATACTGCGCAGCCCCACCGCGTAGGCATTGGTAAAATTCACGCCGTCTTTGACAATTTGGTCAAAGACCGGGGTCACGCCAAAATGGTTGTCTGACAATCCGTCCACATAATACGGGTGCCACCCTTCTAACAACACAATAAAAATATTCAGTGGCTTGGCCGCGCGCACTTGGAGCGGACGGCGCATGAGGGGGTACTTTTCATCCGGCACTATTTCCCCATCAGAAAGGAGTAAGTTTTGCGTGTAGGAAATGGCTTTTTCGGCCGGATAATCATTCTGGATATCCACCGAGCCTTTGCGCCCCACCTGATAGGCGGTAAACACCCCGTTGAGCGTCAAGGCCGCGGCCGCGGGGGAAGCAGCGTATTGGTACACATCGGCAATGCCCAGCGGCTTGCCCAGCCCCAAGTGCCCGCGAATACCCAAAAGAATAAACAAAATGCACAAAACGAGTTTAACCAGTTCGCCCTTGGCGTAGTACGGGTCAAAAATATAGTGGTATTTAAAAACTTTATGCACAAAAACCGCCGCGGCAAACAGCAGCCCCACCAACAGCAACAGCGGCAACAGGGCCTTGGTAAACATATAAGAAAGCACAAAGCCCCAATCGGCCGAAATTTGCAAAATTTCCTCGGCAATATGCCGCTTGACGTAGGGGAAATAAATCAAATCCGCCACCAAAAACCCCGCCAGCACCATCAGTTCAAACGCCAAAAACAGCACGCATCCTTTCACATAACGCACGGAATTGACGGGCAAATTAAAAAGTAAAATAACCGGGCCCAAAAACAAGGCAATCACCGCCAAGTCAAAACGCACCCCGTTAAAAAATGCGCTGAACACTTCGCCCGCGCCCAAGGACGCAAAGGTGGCGTGGTGCAAAACAAACAAGGCCAGCCGGAAGGCCGTAAACAACAGCAGGGCAAACAGCACAATGCCTACGGATAATTGGGCGCGAAAGTCGCTTCGCTTGGGTTTTTTAATCCACATAATTACTCCGCCTTGGAAATTTCCAACCCGGCGTAAGGCTGTGAGGTGGCCAAGGCGCGCAGTTGCGCTTTGGCGTCCTGCGGCACAGACGGGTCGGCCAGCAGGGCGGCTACCGTACTTTGCGTGGGCACCAGCGTACGGGGCAATAAGCCCAGTTTGCGCAGCAGCGCCACCGTTTTGTCTTTATCGGTAAAAACCAGTTTGTCCTGCGCGGCCAGTTCCGCGCGGTAATGCGCGCCGAAATGGCGGGAGTATCCGCGCTTTTTCATCTGGGAAATAATTTCCCCGCGCAAACGCTGCTCCTCCTCCTGCAGTGCGCCCAAGCGGTCTATTTTTTCGCTTAAAATTTCTTCCTCTGTTTTGGGAACAGGCGCAGCGGCCGGATCCGGGGCGGCCGACGGCGCGGCAAAAGGGTTGTGCGCCGGGGGAGGCGCATTTGGGATCTTGGCTCCCCACCCGCTGGGGCCGTCATATTCCTTGCCCGTAAAGACGGGGCAAATATTGCGGTAGTCGCACCAGCGGCATTTGTTTTCCTCGGGAGTGGGGTCAAACTTGCCGGAGCGGATTTCACCCGCCACGCCCAATACCTTTTGCCAAAATTCATACATTTCTTTGTCGCTGCCGCGCTCAAAGCTCAGCTCGGTCAATGACGGCAAATGATAAAAACTTAATTTTTCCACCCGGATTTGCTTTACCTCCGGGTCCGCCGCCTGCACCAGTTGGCGGATGAGGGGGGAATTTTCCGCCACTTTTTGGTACATCAGCAGCTGGTCCGGCTCCCGCTGCACCGTCTTGCCCGTCTTGTAGTCCAAAATCTTCACGCGGCCTTCGCCCAAATAATCAATGCGGTCCAAAATACTAATCAGGCTCAGCCCGTCGGTTTCCAAGGTACTCTTCATTTCCACCGACAAGGGATGGGCAAAACTGTTGGCGTGCTTGCCGTAGTAAGCGCGGATAATGCGTTGCCCCTCTTCAAACCCGGCGGCCTCTTTTTCCATAGAGGCATAGCCCTTTTGGTCAAAGGAGGTGCTGTCCCAATGCGTCCTGAAGAAAGCCAAGGCTTGCTCCACCGTCGGGAAAACTTGATTTTTGGGATTATAAATATATTCCATGACTTCGTGCAAGGCCGAGCCGAAGGCGAAATAATACTTCGGCTGTTCGGGCAGCATATGCACATAGCGGAATTTATACTTTTGGGGGCATTCCTTGTACATGCCCATTTTGGAATAAGAAAAGGAAAGATTTTTAGCCATACAACCCCTCTGCACAATAGTTGGACTTATTGTAGCATTTTCCGTACGGGCGTGTGCAGGTGCGTGTACGGGCGCGCCCGCGTAAGACTATGGAAAAGGCGCGGGGGACACCCACGCCAAAAAATGAAGGCAAACGCTTACTCTATGCCGCCCCAGCGGATGAGCACTTCTTCCCACTTATTGAGCAGTGCCATATCGCGCGAGCCGTTGCCGCTGAGTTCAAAATCCAGCATGGTCAATTTGAGCTTACCGTTGGGCTGGCGTTTAAGATAGAGGTTGTGCAGCAAGTCGCCGTGTTGAAAGCCCTCTTTGTTGAGTTCTTCAAACAGCCCCTTGACTTGGCCCCATTCGGCCTGGCTCATGGGGATGCCGTTTAAGTCCCGCGCGATGGCTTCGGGATTGGGGCGGATGCCGCTTTCCATAAAATTCAAACCCGTCGGGTCCACCGGGGAAAGCGTAAACGGGTCTTTGACGCGGGTCCGAAATTCGCGCACGTAATATTGGAACATATCGTCGTTGAGCGTGGCGCGGACTTGGCCCTTAATCGTATCAGACAAGCCTTCAGAGCCCTCGGCAATCACGCGCGGATAATCCACATCCAGCAAATCAAATTTACTTTTCATTTTTTGCACCAGCTGGTCCAGCCATTTGGTGCGCTGTATTTCTGCCTGTGTACCCACTTTATAAAACCCAATCGTCTGCCCGGACGCATCCTTGAGTTTCCACACCGCGTTTTCAAACCCTTCCCCGGCCACCCGCTGGGCACTGGCGGCCCGGCGCAACACATCATCGGCCGGCGCAGCCGCCTTTTGCGCTACGGCAGTGGCTTTGGCAGCCCCTTGCCCCGTCTTGGACGCACCCCCCAAAGCGCGGGCGAGGTCATCGGCTTGCACCTTACTAAGCAGTTTGGCTCCCTTGAGCAGCGGCGCGGCCAAGGCAAACATCGCATCTCCGGCGGCAAAGTCTATGACAAAGGGCAAAGATTTTTGGTAGAAACTGGCATTTTGTGTGGCTTGGCGGTTCGTCAGGGTTTGCTGCAATAGGCCGGTTTGCCCCGTCCAGCGGCCCGATTGCAACAAATCGGCAGAGGCAATTTCGGCCACACGGCCGGAAGCATACAGCGGGTGGGTGGCAATACCGTGCCAACCTTCGGCTATGGCCTGCTCGGCCCCGCCAAAGGAATGTTCGGCATAATAAAACGGTTTTTCAAATTCAAACAAGTCATTGGCTACCTGGGCGATGCGTCCGTTGAGCGCATTGGCGGCCAAGGCCGCGGCCAGTTCCTCCACCACTTCCTCCTGCGAAGGGACCCGGTCGTATTCCATCAGGCGCTCGGCCAGCAACCCCACGGAAATGTAATCAAACATCCGCAGAGAATTGAGCAAATCCTCTTTGGTGGCACGGAACGCAGGGCTGATCGTTTTGCCCAAGGAGACCAGCCGCTCCGACAAAGACGGCTCCAAACGCCGGGCCTCTTGGTAAAAGTCCTGCGCGTAAGGCATATCCTTAAGCAAGGCGGCCTGCAAATCCGCCCCAAAAGCAGCCTGCGGCGCCAAATGGCGCTGCACATATTTTTTTAAATCGGCCCCAGGGATTTTTTGCGCCTGCAAGGGCAATAAACTGCTGCGCACCAGGTGAGTGGACAACTGCTCATAGCGGGTAATGAAGGCTTCTATTTCCTTTTGGCGTTTGACAAACACCGCCGGATCATAGGCCTTTTGGGCCAAGGAAAAATCCCGCTTGGCGTAATCTTGGGCCATAAAGTGGTCCCCGGTCCGCAAGTATTTTTGATATTGGCGGTAGTCGGCGTTTTCTTGGTAAACCCGCGTGGCGTAATCTCTCAGCTGTGCGTAAAAAGAGGATAAATAAAACGCTTGGTACCACACATCGCCCACCTGCGGCACAGGCACATTTTTTAACTGCACCTCCCGGCGGGGGGAACGCAATACCTGCTCCACCATGTGCTGGGCCAGACGCAGCGGATTGGCCGGTTTGGCGGAGCGCAAATCTTGGTATGTACTGTCCAAAGCGGTGGCAAAAAATTCACCGGCTTTGTCAAAGGGGGGCAAGCCTTGGATTTTATCCTCATAAAACACGCGCGGATAAATGCTAAAAGCCAAGGCGCTGTAGCGTTGGCGGTAGGTGGTACTGTTTTGCACGGCGGCGGCTTGCTTTTGGCGGAAAAACTGCGCCAAAATATCCTGCACGGACAAGGAACGGGTCTCCGTCGGTAAACGCAGGGCTTGGGCCGCCAGCGGCCCGCCCGCCAACAGCAAAAGAACAAAAAGGGAAGCAGCCTTTTGAAAAATCATCTTAAAGAGGGTCATATTTGTATTGTAAGAAAGAATGGCCCCGAAAACAAGGGATATAAGGCCCATTCTCCCTTTGGGCACTTTGGGCCCCGAACGGGCCCCGGCAGCGCTGGCAAAAAAAGCTCTTTTGTATCTTGGCCGGAATTTTGTAAAATAATAAAATAAGTTTGCTTTGCCGCTTATGCCCCCATAGCTCAATGGATAGAGCACCTGCCTTCTAAGCAGGGGATTACAGTTCGATTCTGTATGGGGGTACTTTTGCGTAATTTGGGGCATTTCGTTGTTGCTTCTCCGGTCGGATACCTCCGCGCTGCCGCGCGTGTTCGTGCGGTATTCCTCCCGTCGGCGCGCCTAGAACTGCCGCAAATTCCTGTGAAGTCCTTTCCGTTTCCACACTTGACCCGTTGGGGTACTTCTGCGTAATTTGGGGCATTTTTTTGACTGCTTTTCCACTCTCTTCCCTGCGGGGCTAAAGCAAATTTAGCTATAATTTATATATGAATTTGAAACCTGTTTTTTGGTTTTGCTTTTTGGAATTTCTGCTTTGGTGCCTGCTTTCGCTGGCCTATTTTGGGGTCAGCGGGTTTTATCCGTCTTGGACGGGGGCGCTGTTTACCGCCCTGTTTATCCCGGGAAATGCCTTTATGTTTGCCGCCGGGCTGTTTGTGCTGGTTGCGCTGCTGCGGCTGTTCGGGCCGAAAACCGCCTACTGGGGCGCGGTCGGCTTGGGCGGGGCGTTTAATGTGGCGCTGGGATTGGACATTTTTGTTTACACGCAGTACCGTTTTCACATCAGCCTGTCCATGCTGCAACTCTTCTTCGGTCCGGCGGGACGGGAAATTTTTGTCTTTCCCGCGGCCATGTGGGTGTTGTTTGGCGTGGGCGTCTGTTTGATGGGAGGCTTGAGCGCCGCACTGGCGGGGCTGGCGCGCAAAATCCCTTGGGGCGGCAAAACCATCGGCGCGGTGGCGTGCATATTGCTGCTGGTTTGGGGCGGCTACAATGCCCTGTATGCGTGGGGCAAATTTATGCTGGTTCCCTCGGTGCTGACGCAAGTAACTTATTTGCCTTGGGCACAGCCGCTCAGCCTCAACCGCCGCTTGCGCAAAATGGGGTTTGAACCCAAAAGCCAGCCTTATGAAACCCCGCGTGCGGGCACGTTAAACTACCCGCGCCACCCCCTGCACTGCACCCCGGACGCGCGCCCCAACATCTTGCTGATTTTGATAGACTCTTGGCGGGCCGATGCCTTTACCCCACAGGGAATGCCTCAAACCTATGCCGCATACCGCCAGTCCCCGCACGCCTTTTATTTTACCAATCATTTGGCCGGTGGAAACGCCACGGAAGCGGGGGTGTTTTCGCTGTTTTACTCCATTCCGTATGCGTATTGGGATAGTCTGACCGGGGCCAAAAGACGCCCGGTGCTTATGCAGCAGCTGGCCGGGCAGGGCTATGAGTTTGGCATTTATGCCAGTTCCCGCTTAAACAGCCCGGCTTTCAATAAAAACGTCTTTGCGCAAATTGATAATTTACGCATTTCCTCTAAAGGCAACACCAAGCCCGAGCGTGACGCAGACGCGCAAAAAGAATTTCTGCAATTTTTGGACCGGCGCGACAAAAACCGCCCCTTCTTCGGTTTTCTGTTTTACGATTCGGCCCACGGGCAGGAATTCCCGCCGGACTATGCCGCGCCGTTTACGCCTTATGGCGAGGAAATGAATTACCTTTTGCTGACCAAAAACACCGACCCAACGCCCTATATGAACCGCTATAAAAATTCGGTTCACTATATAGACAGCCTGCTGGGCCAAGTATTTGCCGCCCTGAAACAACGCGGCTTAGATAAAAACACGCTCATCCTCTTGACCGGGGATCACGGGCAAGAGATCAACGACACCCGCCACAACTTTTGGGGCCACAACAGCAATTTTGCCAAATACCAAACCCATGTGCCGCTGCTGGTGTGGTGGCCGGGCCAACCGGGCGGAGAAAAAACCTACCGCACCGCGCATTACGATGTGGTACCCTTTTTACTCCAACATGCCTTGGGTTGCACCAACCCGGCGGGGGATTACAGCATCGGCTATGACCTGATGGACTCCACCCCGCGCCCGTGGACCATTATCTCCAGCTATACCAACAAGGCCGTGCGGGAAGGGGACAAAATCTCCGTGCTGAACAACTATGGCGGCATGGGTATAAAGGCCAAAAAGTGTTGCTATTTAGCCCGGTTTTTGTAATAAATGTACCAGTTTAAATAGGCCGCTCTAT
>CAVDMZ010000025.1:2536-13238 GCA_963610115.1 Duodenibacillus sp. | reverse complement strand
GCAAATCCGTCAGTGTACAGACCATTCGCCGCCTGCCGCAATACCTGCGCGTCTTGTGTGATTTTCACGCCTACGGGCGGGAACTGGCCTCCTCCACCGAACTGGCGGAGGAAACCCGTCTGCCGCCGGTTGTCATTAAAAAAGATTTGCAGGCCGTGGGCGCCCCCAGCAAACGCCGGGCCGGCTTTAAGGTCGGCGGGACGATAGAGGCCATAGAAAATTTTTTGGGATGGGACAATTTAAATAAGGCCTTTCTCATCGGCGCGGGGCATTTGGGGGCGGCCCTGTTGGGGTTTTCCGGCTTTAAAAATCACGGGCTGGAAATCGTGGCCGCCTTTGACACGCACCCCGAGCGGGTGGGGGGAGAAATCAACGGCGTGCGCGTCTATCACACCGCGCAACTCAAGAGTATTATTGAAGAGAAAAAACTAAAAATTGCCGTGCTGACCGTACCCGGTGCGGCAGCGCAGGGAATTACCGACACCTTGGTAGATTGCGGCATTAAAGCCATTTGGAATTTTGCCCCCGTCAAACTGAGTGTGCCCAAAGGGGTGGCCGTACAGCAGGAGGATATTGCGGCGGGGCTGGCGGAACTGTGCGCCCAAGTACGGGGTATGTAAAAACCGAACGGACGGACAGCAGGCCCGGCAGATTTTTAGACGGGAAAAATGCCGTCTTTGGTAAAGGGCCCCAAAAGCATGGGGATTAAATCCCGCCGAAGCGGCGCTTGCGCTGGCGGTATTGCTGCACGGCTTTTTGCAACTCTTGTCCGTTGAAATCCGGCCACAGCACAGGGGTAAAGTACAGCTCGCTGTAGGCGCATTGCCACAACAAAAAATTAGACAAACGCTGCTCGCCCGAAGTGCGGATGAGCAGTTCCGGGTCCGGCAGCTGCGGCTGATAGAGGTGGGCGCAAAGTTCTTGTGCGCTCAGCGGCCGCGTCGGGCGGGTATCCAGCCAACGGTTGACCGCAGTAACCAACTCCTGCCGGGCACCGTAATTCAAGGCCAAATTGACCGTCAGCCCCTGGTTTTTCGCCGTGGAACGGACCAGCCGGTCCATTTTGGCTAAAAGGCCGGGGCTGAGTTTTTCACGGCTGCCGCTGATGAGAATGCGCAAGTCTTGCCGGGCGGCGTTTTTTTGATATTCGTCCAAGGTCTTTTCCAGCAGGTCCATGAGGGTATCTATTTCCTCTTGCGGGCGGGACCAATTCTCCGTAGAAAAAGCATACAAGCTCAGGTATTTTATCCCCAGCCCGGGCGCGGCTTCTATTGTGCGGCGCACGGCGGCGGCTCCCTCGCGGTGTCCGGCGGAACGGGGCAAGGAGCGGCGGCGGGCCCAGCGGCCGTTGCCGTCCATAATAATTGCCACATGCTGCGGCGGGGGATTGAGATACTCTGTCATAAATATATTGTACCTAATAATCTAGCTGTCCCGGGGGATCTGTTCTTTTCCCCTGCCCCATGGGGAAGAGGGTTTAACTTAAATCAATCAAATGCCAGTTTTTTTGATACAGCTGGCGCAGGCGCGCCCTAAAGGCGGCATGCGCAGGCTTTTGCAACAAGGGGTCGTCGCGCAGTAATTCGTCGCGGTCGTCTAAAGCCCATTGTAAGAGGTTGCGGTCCTTAAAAAAATCTCCGGCCTTAAATTCCAATTCGCCGCTTTGGCGCGTACCCAAAATTTCGCCCGGGCCGCGCAGCTGCATATCCCGCTCGCCGATTTTAAAGCCGTCGCAGGTGTCGCAAATAATGCGCAGCCGCTCGCGCGCCACACTGCCCCCGTGTTGGGCCACCAAGATACATTGGCTGTCGTATTGTCCGCGGCCGACGCGCCCGCGCAGCTGGTGCAGGCTGGCCAGACCAAAACGCTCGGCATTTTGAATAACCATCACCGTGGCATTGGGCACGTCTATGCCCACTTCTATAACGGGCGTCGCCACCAAAATATCGCTCTTGTGCGCGGCAAAATCCTTCATCACGCTTTCCTTTTCCGTGCGGCTCATTTGCCCGTGCAACATAGCCAGTTTAAACTGCGGGAAGATATTTTTTAATTTTTCAAACTCTTCGCTGACGGCCTTGGCGGAAATTTTTTCACTCTCTTCAATTAACGGATAAACAATATAGGCTTGGCGGCCCTTTTGCACTTCTTGCGCCACAAGGCGATGGGCCTGGTCCTCTTCGGCCTGCCGGGTGGCGATGGGGCGGCGGCCGGGGGGCAGCTCCGTCAATGTGGACACTGCCAAATCCCCGTAAAAAGCCAGTGCCAGGGTGCGCGGAATAGGAGTAGCCGTCATGGTCAGCAGGTCCAGCTTGTCGGTTTTCTCTTTCAGTAGCCCGCGCTGGCGCACCCCAAAGCGGTGCTGTTCGTCAATAACCGCCAGTTTTAAATTTTTAAATTGCACTTCCTCTTGCAGCAGCGCATGCGTGCCCACCACCACCCGCAGCGACCCATCCGCCAGCGCGGCTAAAATCTTTTTGCGCTCGGGCGTTTTGGTGCTGGACGTCAGCACCGCCACAGGCACCTTGAGTTTCTTTAAAATCTTTTGAAAGGTCAAGTAATGCTGTTCCGCCAAAATTTCCGTCGGGGCCATGATGGCGCTTTGGTAGCCGTTTTCAGCCGCTAGCAGCATGGCCGACAAGGCCACCAACGTCTTGCCCGAGCCCACATCGCCCTGCAGCAGCCGGTTCATAGGCAGCGGGGCTTGCAAGTCGGCAAAAATTTCATTGATGACCTTTTTTTGGCTGTGGGTAAAATCAAAACCCAAATTTTGCCGAAAGGGGGTAAGCAGGTGTTTTTTCACTTCATAGGTGTAACCCTTGGCTACGGCTTTGGTTTGCGTGCGTTTGACGCCCCACGCCGTGGCCAAAAGCAAAAATTCCTCATACGCCAGCCGCGCCCGGGCGTTTTCCAGCTCGGCCAAACTGTGGGGGAAATGCACCGCGCGCAGGGCTTGGGCACTGCCTAAAAATTTGCGTTTTTCAGACAGGGACGGGGGCAGGATATCCGGCTCTGCGGCGGCCCCGTCCTCACGCAGGGCCTCTTGCATAAACTGGCGGAACTGTTTGTTCGTCAGCCCCTCGGTCAGCGCGTAAATGGGGGTAATGCGCCCGGTGTGCCACAAGCTCTCGGGCGCGGCGGCGGGATAATATTCCTCCACGGTAATTTGAGAATCAAAAAAATGTTGGCGGTTTTCCTTGCGGCCAATAACCCACACCAGCGCATTGGTTTTAAAGTCCTTTTTTATCTGGGCAAAGGGGTCAAAGCGAAACGCGCGGAAGGAGCGTTTTTTAAACCAAGTACACTCTATTTGATGGTTGGCTTCATCGGCCAAAAACGCTTTAAAAATCGGCACAGCGCGCGCCGGAATAAGCTGTGTGCGCAAGACTTTTCCCTTAAATACCGTCAGAGCGGGGGGATTGAGCCCGCTGGCGGAGGGATTTTCGCGCCGGTCTTGGTAGGTGCGCGGATAGCAGTGCAGCAAATCCTCCACGGAGAAAATTCCCAAACGCTGCAACAGTTTGGCTTTGGCCGGGCCGATGCCCTTAAGGTGTTCAATAGAGTGCATACCTCTATTTTAGCAATTTAATTTTTGCTACAATAAAAAAAAGGAGGCTTTATGACTTTAGAAACATTTTCCACGCAAATCAGTGCGCATTTTACGGCTTTGGCGGCCCAAGCGGGGCATCTCCTGCTTACCTTGCTGGTGGCGGTGCTTATCTTGGTGGTGGGGTTGTATGTGTCACGCTGGGTGGGCGCTTTTGTTAAAAAATGGCTGTGCAAAATAGACTTTGACGGCAAAACCTCCAAGCTGGGCGTCAATGAGCTGTGCGTGCGCTTTGGGCTAGGCAAATCGCCGACGTACATTATTTCCTTTGTGTTGGCGTGGGCCGTGATTTTTTACGCGGTGGTGCTGGCGGCCGAGGTACTGCATTTGTCCATTCTGCGGGATTTGTTTACCCGCTTTTTGGAATTTATCCCCACGCTGTTTGTGTCGGTGCTGATTTTGTTTGCCGGGTTGCTGCTGGGCAAACTGCTTAGCAATATTATGGAAAACTCCGCCAAAGCCAACCACCTCCATGGCGGCGTGCTACTGGCGCGGGCCGCGTACGGGTTTGTGGTGCTTCTCTGCACGCTGATTGCGGTGGAAAACTTGGGGCTGGCCAGCCAGCTGATGCGCGCGGTGGTGTTGCTGCTGCTGGCGTCGTTTGGATTGTCCTTTGCCATTGCGGTGGGGCTGGGAGCCAAACCGTTGGTGGAAGAATTTTTACGCGGCTTGTTTGAAAAAACCCAAAATAAAAAACAGTAAACAGCTCTTACAACACGAAAGAAGAGCCCCGGAAAAAGCCGGGGTTCTTTTTTGCATAAAAACCCCCGCTGGTAAAAAAGCGGGGGTTTTTATAAAACCTGTTTTAGGGCGTTTGCAAATTATTCTAACGTATAACAGCTGTTGCCGGATAGGACTTTACCGCCGCTGAGGTTTTTGCACAGCCAAGTGCCCAAATCGTTAGACGGGCAGCATTGGATCGGCGCACTGACCCCGGTGCTGGAGACCGTGGGGAAGAACATATACAAATCATATCCGCCCAGTTTGCTTTTTACGCCGGTGTAGTTACTGCTGAGCGTGTAGGTAAAGTTGCCGTCCACAAAGGTCGCTCCCGTAATGTTCACCCCGGCAAAACCAATATCCAATTGGTTAAAGTCCGTCGGGGCTTCGCCGTTGACCGATTTATAGCGCAGCGCCGCATCATAAATGGTTTTGCCATGGGCCAAACCTTCCACCATTTCCGCGCGGCGCACGGAGCGGCTGTACTGTGGCACGGCAATGGCGGCCAAAATACCAATCATCAAAATCACAACCAGCAGTTCCAACAAAGTAAAACCTTTCTTCATTTTGGCTCCTTACTTCAAAGATATATAGGTAAGTATAGTGATTTTTGGGCAGTGTTTCAAGTCTTTTTGCGCGGACCGCCACCGGGGGCCGGAGAGTATAGCAGTTCTCTTTTTTGTCTGTCAACCCTTTTTTTGAAGCAGGAAAAAAAGACTTGCCAAAAAATTTTCAATAAGCTAAAGTAAAAGGGTAGGGTAGTTGAAACCAACAAGGAGGAAGTACCGAATGAAGAAACTACTAGGCTTGCTGCTGGTCATGACCATGGCTTGGCCTGTCAGCGCTGAAGTATTAAAGAATGTTGAACTCAAAGGCGAGATTCAAACCATCGCCTCTGACGCCCGCCACGACCCGGCTGACCTCTATGAATCCGGCACGGAATACCGCGTTTTGGCCGGTTTGTCCGCCGAACTGGTAGAGGATGTAAGAGCCAATGTGCTGTTCCAATACCACGACGGGTGGGTAAACGGTACCGAAGGTGAGAATGTACAGCACTACTGGGACAATGTAAAACTGGCCGAGGCCAATGTGGTCTTGTCCAACCTGTTTGATTGCTTTGAAGCGACGGTCGGCCGCCAATTCTACGGCGACGAAGACAGCGCGGTCATGTATTTGGGGCCGAACCACTATGTCTTTCATATGAACGAAGCTCCGTCCTTGGACGCGGCCAAACTGGTTTACAGCGATGATTTTAAAACTTTCACGGTGCTGGCCGGGAAATTGGTTACCTATGCGGGTCCCTCTCCGGTTGTAGAATCTAACATGAGCGTCTATGGCTTGGACTTAAAGCTCAACTTGACCGACGCCTTGACCGCCCAAATCTATGGCTATGATTTCAAAGACTCTGCCTACGATGCCGCCTCGGGGGACAAGGAGCACGAGGGGTTCTATGGCGCCAAAATCGCTTTTGCGCCGGAAGCGTTTACCGTCAGTGCCGAATATGCCCGCGGGTATGAAGCCAACAGACTCTTTAGAGAAGGGAAAGACTCCCCGTACATGGTAAAGGTAGATGCGGCCTTGAATTTGGACGTGTTTACCCCCAGAGCGGCCTTCTACTATGCCAAGGATGAGGTTTCTCCGTTTGGCAACTATTACCCGGGTTTGGCTATCGGCCATATGCTTGCGGGGAATGGGCTGAGCTTTGCTGATTACTCCAAAGACGGCGTGAGAATGTTTAATGTGGGCATGGACTATGCCTGGAACAAGTGGATGTTCTCCTTGGACGGTTTCTCCTTCCAAGACCGCACCGCCAAGGATTCCTCTACTTGGGAAGCCGACTTGGTGGCCAAATACAACCACAATGAATATGTCCAGCTCTTTGCCGGCTTAGGCTATGCCAAATACACCAACAATGACCGCAAGGCCCTTGGCAAAGACAACACCGTCGGCCAGTTGGGTATGTTGATTAAGTTCTAAACGGACTTACTTATTAGACCCCAACAAGGGTTGATTTGCAGGCCCCGCCCAAAAGGCGGGGCCTGTTATATGTGTTTTATATCTGCTTGGGGGCGGGAACCTTGGGACCTTTTCCCCGCAGAAAAAAGATAAGTTTAACTCTCACAGAGCGGTTCTTCCAGCAAGGCCTGCGCCATTTGCGCAAACAAAGCCTTAATCTCTTTTATCTTTTCCACCGGCAGGCGAATGCCCTTTTTGGTCCAACCCTTGTAGCTTTCATCCTCTTGCCACTGGCGCAAATCCAGCCCGCGCGTGCCCTGAAAGCTGCTCACGCGCACCACCACCGACATTCCGGGCCGCTTGGCAAATTTGCCCAGTTCCATGTCCTTTATTTGTGCCGGCTCATCGGGCAAAGCCGCCAGCAGCGGCGCCACCGCCTTTACAATTTCGGGCGTCAGGGTAATACCCGCGCGCGTGGCTCCGGTATAGCCGCCGGAGGTCAAATATTTGCGGATAGAGGCATAGCGGTATCCCCGGTACGCATCTATAGAAAATTTAACCTCACTGCTTTCGTCCAGCACCAAGGTGCCTATCTGTGCCAGCACCACAAAACTGCTCTCTGCCATAAAAATCTCCCTGCCCGCCCGGCGGGCCCCATATGCCTGCGGCTTAAAATATGCTATCATAACTTGGCCTGTTTATATTTTACGGTTTTAAAAAAGACAAAAGCAAGCTCTTTTCCTATAAATTAGTATAATGAAAGAAAGGGCCATTTCTCATTTCATAATCACAGGGGACTAACTATGTTGGACGGACAATCTTTGGTAGGGAAAGAAATTTCCGGCTGCGAGATTTTAACCAAGGTAGCCGAGGGGGGCATGGGAGCCGTTTTTAGAGCCCGTCACAAAGCATTAAACCGCATTGTCTGCGTCAAAATTTTAAGCCCGTCCTTGGCCAACGATAAAAAGGCCGTCTCGCTCTTCTTGACCGAGGCGCGCGCCATCGCCGAGTTGGACCACCCCAATATCGTCAACGTTTACAACGTCGGCAAAGAACAAGGCTATTATTTTATCGTCATGTCCTTTGTGGAGGGACAAACCCTCTCGGCTATGCTTAAAAAAGAGCGCGTATTGCCCATTGGGCGCGTACTGGATTTGTTTGACGGGGTGCTCAAGGGCCTCTCCGTCGCGCACGAGAAGGGCATCATCCACCGAGACATCAAACCCTCCAATATTTTAATCACCCCGGAAGGCAAGCCTAAAATTGTGGACTTCGGTATTGCCAAAAAAGTAGATAAAGAAAGAGGCTCCACCAAAACCACCGAGCTGGCCGGCACGGCCTATTTCATCGCGCCGGAACAGGCCTTGGGCAAAGACATTGACATCCGCGCCGACCTCTACTCCATTGGGGCCAGTATGTATTATGTGCTGACGGGGCACTTTCCCTACAACGGCAAGAACACCATTGAAATCATCCAAAAGCACATCAACGATCCGGTGCCCAACCCGGCCAAACTCCGCCCGGAGCTGCCCGGCTGGCTGGCAATCTCTATTCAAAAATTAATGAGCAAAAATCCCGATGACCGCTTTCAGACCGCCAAACAAACCTATGAGTATTTCAATAAAATGCGCGCCGAAGAACAGCTGCGCTTAAAGACCCTGCACGGGCGGATGACGATGGATTTGGGCGTGGAAAGCGCACTCAAAATTACCGAGGAAGAAAAGCATACCACCGACAGCCTGCGCCACCTGCGCGCCCAAGACGCCTACCGCGCACTTTCGGAGCGGCGCAGCAAACCCGGCCAACGCATCCCGACGCAAATCCCGCAGCTAAACGATTTGCCCGACGGTAGTACTCCCAAGCCGCCCAAATCCGCCCCGCCGCTGGCTCCCACACAGGAACTGGTACCGGAAAAGCCCTTGCCGCAAGCGATCCCCTTAGGAGAAAGCGTCAGCGCACTGACGCAGCTGCGCGCCAAAAAATGGGCGAGAATAGCCGGGCAGCTGCTGATTTTACTGCCGTTGTTCTTGCTGTTTGCTTGGGGATTACACCATGTGTTTTTTACCTTGGGCAAAATTTGCTCCGCTTATGTGCAGCCTGATACGGGCTTTGTGGGCAACTTTTTGGCACCGTTTACCTCCGGGCATATGGCACAGGGACAGCTGCTTTATACCGCCTTGTCCCTGATAATGCTGGGGGGCGTTTTCGCCATTTCCTCGGTTAAGGCTTATGGCCGCACCACGGCCGTCCTGCTGGCTTTGGCCGTGGCATCTTATTTGTCCGGCTTGTTTACGCCGCAGGCACACGCCTCAGGAAATGCTGTTTCCCAGTATTTGTTTTCGCCGGAATATTATTTGTGTTATTTATTCTTGGCGGCGGCTTGGGCACTGTCTTTGTGCTGGCGTTTAAACCGCACTTGGCCGGAGCGGATTTTGGGGACGGTCTTGGTTGTTTTGGCGGGCACATTGGCCTATTGCGCGGCCGCCCTGAGCATTTCGCCCGCGGTAGCCGGAGCCACGGCCAAACTTTTGTTTATGGGCGGCCTGCTGTTTGGTTTGCTGGCCATTTACCATTTGATCGCCAAGGCCGAACGCAGCCTGCTGATGCCCTCGGTTTGTCTGCTGCTGTGTTTGGGATGTTTTTGGTTCCATAACACCTCCGGCCTGGCCTACACTTTGCAGACCACGGTCCGTACTTTGACAGACACCATTCCCATGGCGGCCCCGTCCGAACAACAAAAAAAGGACGAAATGATTGAGGAGTATGACCTCATCAGCCGCCGCGGCCTCTTCAGCTCCTTTGCGCACGACAAGGCCATTAACTACCTGACGGCGCAGGAGAAACAAAAATTTTTAGAGGAGGCCTTGGCCCAGTATGCCGGGCCGTTTATCACCCCGCAGCATTACCCCTTATTGACCCAGCTGCTGGGCACATACTATTTGAGCGGGCCGAGTAAAACCTCACTAAAAATTTGGGATTATGCCGTCAGCTATCCGCTGGAAAATTTCAACCGCAACGCACAGACCAATAATGCCTATTCCTTTTTGGTCTGGGTACTTTTTATCATGGCCGTGCTGCATTGCGTGGGCGGCATTCTGTTCCGAGAGGAATTATGAGCAAATTTGATATAGAGTTTGCCGCCGTTACCGATATCGGTAAAATCCGCGAAAAGAACGAGGACAATGTACTCATTTCCTCTGATTTGGGGCTGGGCGCGGTGGCCGACGGCATGGGGGGGCACAGCGCGGGCGAAATCGCCAGCAGCATTGCCGTATCCGTTTTGGCCGAAACCATCCGCAAAATCAATACCGGTTCTTTGAAAATCCCCGATACCTTCCTGCCCAAACTGGCCCCGGCCGAACGCAAGCTGCTCATGGCCGCAAATTTGGCCAATGCCGCCATTTATTCCACCGCCCAATCTTCCGATATTTACAAGATGATGGGTACCACGCTTACGGGCATTTTGTTTGAAAAAGACTGCGCCATTGCGGTACATGTGGGCGACTCGCGCATTTACCTGCTGCGCGAGGGGAAAATCGTGCAAATTACCACCGACCATTCCTTGGCTATGGAACACGTACGCCGCGGCCTGCTCTCTAAAGCCGAGGCCGACCACAGCAAAATCCAAAATGTGCTGACCCGCGCCATGGGCATTAAAAAGAATATTGAGTTTGACTTGCTCAAGTTCCCGGTCAAGCCCGGGGATGTGTTGGTGCTCTGCTCCGATGGGCTTTATAAGGGCCTGAGCGAGAACGCCATCGCGCAAATTTTGCTGCAGGATAAAGATTTGCCCATTATCAAGCTCTGCCGCCATTTGGTGCGCACCTCCAATGACCGCGACGGGCAGGATAATATTTCCGCCGTAGTCATCAAAATCTTAACACCGCAAAAGCTGACCCTGCGCCAGCGGATGCGCCGCTTTTTCAGCCGGATGAAATAGATTTTCCTTTTGCAATCGGCCGCCCCCAAACGGGCGGCCTTTTTGCATTAGAGTGAGAGAATCTTCGCCGAAAAACAGGCCGCACCGCCCGCCTAATGCAAACTTCTTTTTTAGCAAACGCAACAAACTATTGACAATTATCTTTTATTATGCTAAATTAGCATTATCCGAAGCGGAGTGCTAATTTAGTCCGCCGCGGGAGTATTTAACTTACATAAGGAGATGGGTGAGTATGAGCGAAGTAAAAATTAAACCACTCGGCGACAGAGTCATTGTCAAGCCGATTGAGCGCGAAACCATGAAAGGCGGGATCATTATTCCTGACACCGCCAAAGAAAAACCCATGGAGGGGGAAGTATTGGCTGCCGGGCCGGGCAAGTTGGACGACAAAGGCAACCGCATGCCGATGGACGTAAAGGTGGGGGACAAAGTGCTTTACGGCAAATATTCCGGCACGGAAGTAAAGTTAGACGATGAGAACC
>CAVDMZ010000025.1:0-2526 GCA_963610115.1 Duodenibacillus sp. | reverse complement strand
ATTTTAGGGTAATAGGGGGAAATAAATAGTATGGCTAAACAAATTATGTATGGCGACGACGCCCGCGCCAAAATGAAATCGGGTATTGAAAAAGTTGCAAACGCTGTAAAAGTTACGCTCGGCCCCAAGGGCAGAAGCGTTGTATTGGAAAAGAAATTCGGCTCTCCTCTTATTATTGACGACGGCGTCACCATCGCCAAAGACATTGAGCTGGAGGATAAATTTGAAAATATGGGCGCGCAGCTCATCCGCGAGGTAGCCGCCAAAACCAATGACGTCGCCGGAGACGGAACCACCACCGCCACGGTGCTGGCCGATGCTTTGCTCAAAGAAGGCATTAAAAACATTACGGCCGGAGCCAACCCGACCTTGGTCAAAAAAGGCATTGAAACGGCCGTAGAGTCGGTCAAAAAAGAATTGGCCAAAATGCAAAAGCCCGTCAAAACCAAAGAGGAAAAGGCACAAATCGCCACCATTTCTTCCAATGACCGCGTCATCGGTGAATTGATTGCCGAAGCCATGGAAAAGGTGGGGCACGAGGGCGTCATTACCGTAGAAGAGGGCAAAACCGCCGAAACCAAGCTGGATGTGGTGGAAGGCATGCAGTTTGACCGCGGCTACATTTCCCCGTACTTCGTTACGGACCCGGACCGCATGGAATGCGTGCTGGAAAATGCCTACATCATCATCACGGACAAGAAAATTTCTTCTATGAATGAGCTCTTGCCGCTGCTGGAGAAAATCGTGCAGAGCGGCCGCCCGTTCCTCATTATTGCCGAGGACGTGGACGGCGAAGCCTTGGCCACGTTGGTGGTCAACAAATTGCGCGGCACACTTAAAGGCTGCGCGGTCAAAGCTCCGGGCTTTGGCGACCGCCGCAAAGAAATGCTGCAGGATATCGCCACGCTGACCGGCGGCGACGTCATCAGCGAGGAACGCGGGCTGAAATTTGACAAAGCCGAGCTGGCCATGTTGGGCCAGGCCGAGCGCATTGTAGTGGACAAAGAAAACGCCACCATCGTCGGCGGCAAAGGCAGCAAGCAAGCCATTGCCCAGCGCGCAGACCAAATCCGCAAACAAATTGAAAACTCCACCAGCGATTACGACAAAGAAAAATTGCAGGAACGCTTGGCTAAGTTGTCCGGCGGCGTAGCCGTCATCAGCGTCGGCGCGGCCACGGAAACGGAAATGAAGGCCAAAAAAGCCAAGGTGGAGGACGCCAAAAACGCCACCAAAGCCGGCGTGGAGGAAGGCCTCGTCCCCGGCGGCGGCGTAGCTTTGGCCCGCTGCCAAAAAGCCTTAGACGAAATCCACACCGACGATGATGATATCAAAACCGGTATTACCATTGTCCGCAAGGCCCTGACGGCCCCGCTCAAACAAATCGCGGTCAACGCGGGTTTGGACGGCGCAGTGGTGGTGGACAAGGTCTTGTCCATGAAAGGGCAAGCCGACGGTTTTGACGCCGAAACAGGCAAATACGGCGACCTCCTCAAAGCCGGCGTGGTAGATCCGGCCAAAGTGGTGCGCACCGCCTTGGAGAACGCCTCGTCCATCGCGGCGACGGTCCTACTGACCGAAGCCTTAGTGGCGGACGCCCCCGAAAAAGAAGGCCACTCCCACGGTCCGGCCATGCCCGGCATGGGAGGCATGGGCGGCATGATGTAATTTGAAACCGCTGTACAAAAGGCCCGCTTTACGGCGGGCCTTTTTTATGGGTCCAAAGACCCAGGGGAAAATAAGCCCAAGGACCCTTGTCGGCGGGCCGATTTCTTTGCTATATTAACAATAGAGAATAAAATAGAGCCAAATGCCGTGCAGGCTCTGCTTTTAACTGTGCCGTTGGCCGCAACTGGGCCGGATCCAGCCGCCACGGCTTGGCGTGAGCCCTAAACCACAAAGGAGAAGAACCTCATGTACAAAAAATTATTCGCTATGTGCTTAGCTGCCTGTATAGCCCCGGCCGTTTTTGCTAACACGGACCAATTGGACAGCCTGTTAAAACAAAAAGCAGAAGCCGCCTATTCCGCCAACGCCATTCAGAGCGTGATAGAAGTCAGTTTTGACGTCAAAACAGTATTTAGTGATTATGATATCTTGGATAAAAACCCCAAGTTTCTCTCCGCCGGATACATGGTCCCGGGAACTACCCCAGAAAATACGGTTTGGGACTTGGAGCGCGTGGAGCCGGAACGAGTCATCCTGGATGAGCCGTACGAAGAATATGGTCCCACGGTGATTATCAATCAAAACGGACAAGACAAACAAGGGAATTCTTACAGCGTCGTTCCCAATTACAACTACAAGAAAAAAGGTTGCTCCATGTTTTTGATTGATGAGAACTGGCTCATGGGCTCGGTGGAGTGCATCGGCTCGGAACAAGAGGGGGCGGTAGGAGATTTTCGCTTAGCCAACACACCCTATGCAATTGTTGAAAAGACGGTGACGGGCGATTTGCATTTTGGCCGCAACCAAAAAGCCCCGGCTAAGGGTCGCATCTTCCAAGGGGCCAATGTGATATTGGTG